>DATHCF010000127.1:0-9384 GCA_035319705.1 Acidimicrobiales bacterium
GAAGCTCGTCGACGGGCCGGCTCACCTCGGGGCCGCGCACCGAGGGCACGATGCAGAAGGCACACGAGTTGTCACAACCCACCTGGATGGTGACCCAGGCACTGTGGCGGGCCCGCCGGAGCGCTACGGCGCCGGTGCCGCCGCCGGACACCGCTGCCGACGCGGCACCGGACGAACGGGCGAGACCCTCGGCGGCCGGCGGGGCGTCGAGCACCTCGACGACCGGGCCGTGCTCGGCGGCCTGTCGCAGCAGCGCGGCGGCGCGATCGAGGTTGTGGGTGCCGAACACCACGTCCACGTGCGGCGCCTTGTGACGAACGAGCTCGCCGTCCTTCTGGGCCAGACAGCCGGCCACCGCCACCATGGTCCCCGGGCGGCGCTGCAGTTCGGACTTCAAGTGCCCGAGCTCACCGTAGAGCCGGTTGTCGGCGTTCTCCCGGATGCAGCACGTGTTGAACACGACCACGTCGGCGGCCTCGGCGTCGTCGACCGGCCGCAGTCCGTCGGCCACCAGTAGACCGGCGATGCGCTCGGAGTCGTGCTCGTTCATCTGGCACCCGAAGGTCCGGATGTGAAACGTGCGGGGATTGCCGGCGCGGCCAGGCACGACCGCATTCTAGGAGTGGACCCCGCCGGGCCCGCTCAGGCGCCGCCCGGGCCGTCGCCGGCCAGCAGGTCGAAGGGACCGGAGCCGGGACGCTCGCCCCATTGCGGGCCGTCGATCACCAGCCCCTGCACATCGGGGTGCAGCACCTGCACCGCGGCCTTCACGCCGTGCTCGCCCGTCGCCGCCCGCATGGACAGCCGTACGCGCTCGGCGTCGGCGGCGTCGCACAGGCCGACGAGCGTCGGGCCCGCCCCCGACCAGCATGCGGCCAGCGCGCCGGCGGTAACGAACGCACTCAGCAGCTGTGGAGCCTCCGGGAACAGCGGGATGCGGTAGTCCTGGTGCAGACGGTCCTCGGTGGCTTCCTTGACGAGTAGCGACCGATCGGCCAAGCCGGCGAGTAGCAGCGCCATGCGTCCGAGATTGAACGTGGCGTCGGCCCGGCCCACCCGTTGCGGCAGGACCTGGCGCGCCCGGGCAGTGGCCAGGGGACGCTCGGGGATCACCGCCACCAAGGCGATGCCCTCGTCCAGCGGCAGGCGCACGGCGCGCACCGCCCCGCGCACCATGGTGGCGGCGAGCAGTCCTCCCACCACCGACGCGGCGGCGTTCTCCGGATGTCCGTCGACGCGGGCCGCCACCGACAGCGGGTCCTTCGATCCGGCCGCCGCGGCGGCGGCTACGGCCAGGGCGGCCGAGGAACCGAGGCCGCGCGCCACGGGGATGTCGGAGCGCACGCTGATGGCCAGGCGGTCGTGGCCGGCCACGTCGATGGCCACCCGGGCCGCCAGATGACCGGCGTCGTCGGCCAGCTCCGCCCCCTCGCCCTCGGCCCGCACCACCAGACGCCCGGCCGGTTCGATCTCGACCTCGACGTAGAGGTCCACCGCCAGAGCGAGGACGTCGAAACCCGGTCCGAGATTGGCCGACGATGCCGGCGCCCGTGCCCGCATCCGGTCAGGGTACTGCTGTGAAACTCCGGGCGCCCGGCTGGACGGCGCCGAGCTTCTCGGGGTTGACCACCACCCGGACGCCGCAGATGCGCCCGTCGACGACGTCGAGCACGACGGCGGTGTGCACTCTGCCGTCGGAGGAGAGCACCAGGCCGGGCTGGCCGTTGAGCCGCACGACCTTGGTGACCGAGCCGGGCGCTCCATTGCGCGCGGCATGGAGCAGGAAGCGAGCCGTTCGATAGGGGCCGACGACCGGCCTCGGGGCGGCCTTGCCCTTTCCGCCGCCGTCGGTCCACACCACGACGTCTTCGGCCAGCATGGCCATGAGCCCTTCCACGTCGCCGGTGCCGCACGACAGCGCGAACCGCTGCGCCAGATGCTGCGCCTGACGGGCATCGGCGTCGAAGCGACGGCGGCGCTCGGCCACCCGTCGCCGGGCCCGGCTGGCCAGCTGCCGGCAGTTGGCCGCCGACTGCCCGGTCATGTCGGCCACCTCCGCGAACGGGTAGCCGAAGACCTCGTGGAGGAGGAAAACCGCCCGCTCGAGCGGCCTGAGCTCCTCGAGCAGCACGAGGAAGGCGAGGGAGAGCGAGTCGGCCATGGCGGTGGCGCCGGCCGGATCGGCAGGGTCGAGCTCCCCCTCGGAGGAGGGCACGGGCTCCGGCAGCCACTGCCCCGGATAGGTCTCGCGGCGGGCCCGGGCCGAGGTGAGCCGGTCGATGCACAGCCGGGTAACGACGGTGGAGAGAAACGCACGCGGCGACGACACCGACTCGGTGTCGGCCGTGGTCCACCGGACAAAGGCGTCCTGGACGACGTCCTCGGCATCCGCGGCGCTCGAGAGCATCCGGTAGGCGAGCCCGAGCAGCTGCGGACGCAGCTCGACGAAGAGCTCGTCCCGCCCGGGCCCGTTCACCGCTCGGATACGAGCGCCTGTGCCGCAGCCGGTGTCAGGGGGACCTGGCAGGACTCGGCGAAGCCCTGGCTCTTCAGCCCCAGTCCGCCGTTGAAACGCGAGCGGAAGTTCTCGAGCGCCACCCACGACGCCAGCTCCACCACCTCCGCCTCGCTGAGGAACTCGCGCAAGCGCTCGATGACGGCCGCCGGCACCGACACCGGCGTGGCCGTGGCCAGCTCGGCGTACTCGAGCACCGCCCGCTCGCGCTCGTCGTAGAGCGTGCTCTCCCGCCACTGCCCCACGCTCCGGATCTTCTCCGGGTCCATGCCATGGTTGACGGTCTCGTAGTAGCCGTAGTCGACGCACCACGAGCACCCGATGCGGGTGGAGGAGAGCTGTATGGCCAGATAGCGCAGCTGCTCGTCGAGCTTCCGCCAGCCGAGCTCGACCGACGTCTCCATCACACCCATGGAGACGAGGACGCCGTTGTGGTGGGATGCGGCCATGGCCGGCTCCACCGGCCGGCCGAAGCGCCGTCGCGCGTAGATGGCGGCGCCACGGCGGATGATGGCTTTCGGTCGTTCGACCAACGTCACGTAGGCCATCGGCTACCTCCTTGTCCGCGCCTCCGTATCAGACGACGCAGCTGCCCGTAGTGTGACAGCCCCCGCAGGCTCAGCGCGCCGCGGCGTCACCGCGCTGCAGGTCACCGGTCGGTCACTCATATGGCAGGCCCTCCACCACCGACAGCCGCCCGGCCCGCCAGGCGGGCCACAGCGAGGCCCCCGCCGCCGCCACCGTCGGGCGGACCTGCGCCAACCGCCCCTCAGCCCGTCCCCCCGTGGGCGCGGCCTCTAGGAGTGGATCAGGCGCCAGCTCATCGACGGCGGGCGCACGCTGGCGGTCGTGCGCACGGGCACGGAGATCTCCCGTTTGCCGCTGCTGAATGTCAAGCTGCCCACCACCTGACCGGCCGTCACCGACCGGGTGATCCGGTTGACCTGCAGCGAGGAGCTCCACCTGGTCCCCGGCCACACCAGGGTGGAGAGAGTTGACCCGCTGACGAGCCGGGGCCGCGTCGTGCTCCACGGTGCGGACAGTGATCCTTCGAGGCGATGCGCCGGCACCAGGGTGGCCACCTGCAACCCACCGGCGGCCGTGTCGATCAACGAGAGCGCGCCCGACTGGGCGGTGTCGAGCGGGGTCACACCGGGCTGCCCGGTGACGGCGGCCAGGATCAGCACGCGTCGTCCGTCCACCTGGCGGTCGGCGGCCAGCACCACACACCCCATGGCGGCCTGGGTGAAGCCGGACTTGATCCCCACCACGCCGTCGGTGCCGATGGCGGAGACGTAGTTGCTGAGCAGTCCGGCCATCGGCTCGGTGATCGACGGCTGCGCCACCACGGCGGCGAAGGCCGGGATGGTCATGGCTGCCTGGGCCAGCTTGAGCTGGTCGACCGGCGTGGACACGTCGCCGGGGTTGATCCCGTTGGGGTCGACGTACTGCGTCTGGGTCATGCCGAGCCACAGCGCCGTGGTGTTCATCTTGACCACGAAGGCGGGCACCGACCCGGCGTCCCAGGTAGCGAGGGCATCGGCGAAGTCGTTGGCCGAGTGCACGAGCAGACCGTCGAGCAGCTGCCGCTCGGAGAGCGACTCACCGGCGGTCACCGGGATGGACGTGTCGTTGTTGGCCGAGTCGGCCGCCGCGTCCTGCTGGTCGGCCGTCGTCATGACGATCTGCGGCCCGCTGGCGGAGGCTTTGAGCGGGTGGTCGCGCAGCACCACGAGCGCCGTCATCATCTTGGTCAGGCTGGCCACCGGCGTGGTGGTCTCGGGGCCGGGCGACACGAGCACACCGGCGGCCGGCACGGCCAGGGCCGCCTGGCCGGCCGAGGGCCAGGGAAGCGCCGGGACGCTGCCGCCCACCGTCACAGCGTGCTGCTGGGCGAGCGAGACCGTCAGCGACGGCGCGCCGTGGCCGAGCTGGAGGACGAGGCCGATGGTCATCGACAGCACGGCCAACACCGGGATGGGCCACCGCGTGCGCCGCCGGCGACGGCGGCGGACGGGGCTCGGAACGAGCCCCAGGGGCGCCGGCCCGGACGGCAGAGGTGAAAGCACCGTCGCCGGAGCGGACACGGAGTTCGGCGCGGTGGGAACCGCGCTGGGAACCGCGCTGCGAACGACGTCGATTACCGGCAGCGCCCGGGTGCGCACGTGCCGATGGTGGTCGTCCTGCCCGCCGCCGTGTTCCAGGATGGTGACGTGGCGGGCCACGGACCTAGCGACTCGCCAACTGCTCGAGCTCCTCGGGGGTCATGAGCACAGCTCTGGCCTTCGACCCCTCGGAGGGACCCACGACGCCACGTCGTTCGAGCAGGTCCATCAAGCGTCCGGCCCGCGAGAACCCCACCCGGAGCTTGCGCTGGAGCATGGAGGTCGACCCTAGCTGAGAGCGGACCACCAACTCCATGGCCTGTTGGAGCAGGTCGTCGTCATCGTCGTCGACCGAAGACGATCCGGCCGGGCCGCCTTCGGGGCCGGCGATGCCATCCACGTACTGTGGCTGACGCTGGCGTCGCCAGTGGGCCACCACCGATCGGACCTCGCTCTCGGCCACCCACGGTCCCTGGATGCGGCGGGGAACCGAGGAGGAGGCGGTGAGCAGGAGCATGTCGCCCTTGCCGATCAGGCGCTCTGCGCCGGGCTGGTCCAGGATCACGCGGCTGTCGGCCAGCGACGAGACCGAGAAGGCGAGTCGCGACGGGATGTTGGCCTTGATGACCCCGGTGATCACGTCGACCGAGGGGCGCTGGGTGGCGAGTACCAGGTGGATGCCCACGGCCCGCGCCATCTGGGCGATACGGCACACCGACTCCTCCACGTCACGGGCGGCCACCATCATGAGGTCGTTGAGCTCGTCCACCACGACGAGCACGTACGGCAGCCGGTGGCGCTCGGGCTCCGCCTCGGCCGGCCGCTCGTCGTCGTCCTCCGGGGTGGCGTCCGCCACCACATCGGTTTCGACCGCCTCGTTGTAGCCGCCGATGTCGCGCATGCCGGCTTCGGCCAACAGGTCGTATCGCCGCTCCATCTCGGTGACCGCCCACGACAGGGCGTTGGCCGCCTTCTTGGGGTCGACGACGACCTGGGTGAGCAGATGCGGAAGCCCGTTGTACTGCCCCAGCTCCACGCGCTTGGGGTCGACAAGGATGAGCCGCACCTGCTCCGGCGTGGAGCGCATGAGCACCGAGGTGAGCAGAGAGTTGATGCACGACGACTTGCCGGCGCCGGTGGCGCCCGAGATGAGGATGTGCGGCATGTCGGCCAGGTTGACCATCACCGGCCGCCCGGCGATGTCCCGCCCAAGGGCCACCTCCAAGGGCTGGCGCGCCCGGCGGGCTTCGTCGGTGGACAGCACGTCGCCCAGTGTCACCAGCTGGCGCTGGCGGTTGGGGACCTCCACGCCGATGGCGCTGCGGCCGGGGATGGGGGCCAGGATGCGCACGTCGGGCGAGGCCATGGCGTAGGCGATGTCGCGGTTCAAGCTGGTGACGCGGGCCACCTTCACGCCTGGGCCCAGCTCCAACTCGAAGCGGGTGACGGTCGGCCCCACCGTGTGCCCCACCAGTCGCGTCTCCACCCCGTGCGCAGCCAGGGCCGCCACCAGTGCGCGCCCGGCGGCGCTGATCTCCTGACGGTCGAGCTCCTGCGCCTTCGAACGGCTGAGCATCTTGAGCGGCGGCAGACGCCACTCGCCCTGCGGTGCGCCGAGCTCGAGCGCCATCTGATCGGCGCGCCCGAGCGGTTGTGACGACCCCGCCGCGGCGGGCGCAACGACAGCGATGTCCTCGCCCGGCTCGTCGGGCTGGTGGCCGGCGGCGGCGGGCGGTGCGGCGGGCGCCGTCGGCGTGGACTCTTCTGCTTGTTGTTCATCTGCTGGCGGTCCCTCGCCGTCACCGGCGAAGACCGACGACGGTCCCTGTGCCTCGTCCTCGTCCTCGTCGTCGGCACCGATCACCTCGACGCGCCGTGCCGGCCATCTCCACAGTGCGGCCGCGCCGCGTCCGGTCACCTCGGCCGCCTGGCGCACGGTGGTCCCGGTGAACAGCACGGCGGCCAGCGCCGACAGCGCCACCAGCACCACCACCGCCCCCCAGCCGCCGAGCGCGCTGTGCAACGGCCCTCCGGTCAGCACTCCCAACCATCCGCCGGCGCCGCCGAGACGGGCGGTCGAGGACCGCAGGTGTGGTGCGCCCCCGGCCAGATCGGCCAGGCCGCTCACCGACACCAGGGCCAGCGCCAGGCCGAGCAGGGCCCGGGCCGGTTCGTATCTGGGGCGCCCGACCACCAGAAGAAGTCCTCCGGCCAAGCACCCGAAGGGAACGACGAAACGCCCCACCCCGAGCGCCTCGCTCAACCCCT
Organism: Acidimicrobiales bacterium; assembly: GCA_035319705.1. GTDB lineage: Bacteria > Actinomycetota > Acidimicrobiia > Acidimicrobiales > UBA8190 > UBA8190. Next base: position 6,889 of record DATHCF010000127.1, read on the forward strand.
GGCGGGCGCCATGGCCCACGGGGCCGAGCGACCCGGCGAACAGGGCGATGGCCAGGAGGACCCCCACGGTGGCCAGGGCCAGGGCCCACAGGTCGAGAGCGTGCTCGGCCAGCACGTCGAAGACGTCGTCGACCAAGCCGGTGTGCGAGACCTGGCGCGACGCAGCCGGACGGCGAGGTCGAGTGGCGGCCGGCCGGCGGCCCGTGCCGGCGCCCCGGCGCGCACCGGAGGTCGTGCGGGACCGCGACCGAGCGGCCGGGCGGCGCTTGGTCGTCACCACAGTGGCCACAAAGCTAACAGCCGCCTCAGGAGAAACGAAGGACTGGGGCGCCGCGGCCGGCGGTCAGAGCACCCCGAGGGCGATCAGGCTGGCAGCGGCGTCGAGGTCCCCGTCCACGGCCAGCTGCTGGGAGATGAAGGCGTCCGCCCCGGACAGCTCTCCACTCAGGATCTTCAGGAAGTCGGCGGCAGTGGCGCAGATGGTGGCCGAGACGTCGCTGCGCCGGGTGTCGAGCTTCTCGACGTGCACGCTGCCGTGGTCGATCTCGAGCAGCCAGATCCCGCCGCCCTCTCCGGACAGGTCGAACTGGACGGTGACGTCGAGATCACAGGTGGCATCGGGGTCGATCCTCGAAGGAAGGACCTTGGCGAAGAACTCGGCCGCGTCGCCGACCACCACCGCAGGCTTGGCCGCCCGGGCCCGCTCTCCGGGGAGCAGGGTGGCCTCCATGGCCGCGATGGAATCGCCCAGGATCTCGACCATGCGGTCGATGGTGGGCCGGTCCATGACGAGCGGCGGCGCCAGCCCCACCACCTCGACGCCCATGGCCCGGCAGTACAGCCCGCGCGCCCACGCCTCGTGCTCCACCATCTCGCAGGCCTCGTGCGGGTTGGCGAAGCCGCGGCCGCTCTCCTTGTCGGCCACGAACTCGATCCCGCACATGAGCCCCAGGCCGCGCACCTGTCCCACCGTGTCGAAGCGCTCGAGGGTGCGCAGCTGCTCGAGCAGGTACGCACCGTCGGCGGCCGCCTTCGACACCAGGTCCTCCTCGTCGACAATGGCCAGGTTGGCCAGGGCGGCGGCACAGGCTGCCGGATGGCCCATGTAGGTGAAGCCGTGGCTGAAGGGCATGCGATCCGGCAGGCGCTCGGCGATGGTCGTCCATACCTCCTCCGACACCACCGAGGCACCGAGGGGTTGGTAGCCGCTCGTCAGCCCCTTGGCCAGGGTCACGATGTCGGGAGCGGTCCCGTAGTGCTGGAAGCCGAAGCGCTTGCCCGTGCGTCCGAAGCCGCACACCACCTCGTCGGAGACGAAGAGGATCCCGTAGCGGTCGCAGATGCGGCGGATCTCCTCGAAGTAGCCCGGCGGAGGCGGGATGATCCCGCCGGCGCCGATCACCGGCTCGGCGATGAAGGCGGCGACGGTGTCGGGGCCCTCCCGTTCGACGTACTCCTCCAGCGTGCGTGCACAGGCCACTGCACAGTCCGGGAAGGTCAAGCCGAGCTCGCAGCGCATGCAGTACGGCGCGGCGATGTGGGCGAACCCGGCCGCCTCGGGCCCGAAGTTCCAGTGCATGGGCATGATGCCGGTGGCCGTCATGGTGGCGATGGTGAGGCCGTGATACCCGTGGTGGCGGGCCACGATGGTCTTACGCCTGTCCTCGCCCCGCAGCGCCCAGTACATGCGGATCAGCTTGAAATTGGTCTCGTTGGCCTCGGACCCCCCCGAGGCGAACATCACGTGGTTGAGGCCGAGCTCGGGTGGGAACTGCGCGGCGATGCGCTCGGCCAGCTCGATGGCCAGCGGATGGGAGTTGCCGTGGAAGGTGGTGAAGTAGTCGAGCCGCGAGAGCTGCTCGGCGACGGCGTCGATGATCCGGCGCCGTCCGTGACCCACCGCCACGCACCACAGCCCGGCGAACCCGTCGATGATGCGGTTGCCCTTGTCGTCGGTCAGCCAGAAGCCGTCGGCCTCGACCACGATGCGCGGCCCGCTCGAGGCCATCTGACGCGGGGAGGTCACCGGATGGATGAGATGAGCGGCGTCGCGCTGTGCCAGCGGGGAAAGCGTCATGACGACGCCTTCGACGACGCCTTCTGGGCCCGGACGTACTCCGCCGCGCCGGCCAGGAAGCCCTCGAGGTTCTGCGCCTTGCCCGAGGCGAGACCGGCGAACCACTCGGGCACGTACACCGCCAGGGCCCGGCGGGCGATGCCGTCCATGATGGCGACGACCGCCTCCTCCACCGAGATGGCCTCGACGTCGGCGGTGAACGGGTCGTTGTCGGGGAGGCTGAACAACTCGGTGTCGACCACGCCCGGGTAGACCACGGTGACCTTGATGCCGCTGTCCCACAGGTCGACGGCCATGGCTTCGCAGAACACCGCCAGCGCCGCCTTGGAGGCGTCGTAGGCCGCCTCGCCCGGGGAGCTCAACGGCGCCGCCACCGACGACACGCTCACGATGTGTCCCGATCCGCGCTCGAGCATGTG
>DATHCF010000128.1:0-2390 GCA_035319705.1 Acidimicrobiales bacterium
CGCAGGCGGCCATGATCGGGTCCCAGTGGTCGTCGAAGATGGACGCCATCCCGAGCTGGGCGGGGAACTCCGGGAAGCTCACCGCCTTGAACCCCCGCGCCGCGTTGCGCCGGATCTCCTCGGCGCCGAGGTTCACGTCGGCCAGCCAGGGCAGCTGCAGAGGGATGATGCGCTCGGGATGGGTGCCGGCCCACACCTCGATGTGCCAGTCGTTCCATGCCCGCATGCAGGCCAGGCCCAGCTCCTTGTCGTCGGACCGCATGAACACCGATCCGCAGAAGCCGGCCACCAACGACGGGAAGCAGAGCGATGCCCACACGCCGTTCACGTCCATGTCGACGACACGGGCGTCGATGTCGTAGCACCCCGGGCGCATCTCGTCGAAGCGCGACGGGTCCATGCTCCAGGACTCCCTGGTCCGGCCGGCCACGGCGTTGAGCCCGACGTTCGGATAGCGGCGCCCCTCGTACAGCCAGTACTGCGACCCGTCGTCGTTCTCCACCACCCGCGGCGCCCGCTCTGCCATGGAGGCGGGTAGGCGGCCTTCGAACAGGTCGGGTGGCTCGATGAGATGGTCGTCCACCGAGATGACCGGCACCCGGATGGGCCGCGGCGTCGGGTCGGGCAGCAGCAGGGTGGAGTTCACCCGACCGTCCCTTTCTGCGGGCGCAGGGCGGCGGCGCAGAACGCCCACACCTTCGACCCCACCTCGTCCGGGTCGTCGTCGATCTGGTGCCACACCAACGCGTGCAGATGGGAGAGGACAAGGTGGAAGACCATGCGGGCGTCGCCGGCGGCGTCGCCGGGGCGGATCTCCCCTCGCTCCATGGCGGCGTGCATCTCGGCCTCGAACAGCCCGACGAACGGCGAGCGCACCACCAGCAGCTCCTCGGGGCGCCCCTGGGCCAGGCGGAGGTGTTCGCTCACCAGAGCGGCGGCGTACGGCAGCTGCCGTTCGACCCCCAGAAAGCCGAACAGGCCGGTCACGGTGGTGCGCAGGCGCTCGGGGTCGGCCACCTTCTCCACCCGGCGGGCCAGCAGCTCGGCCCCGCGGCGGGCGTCGTCGGCGAACAGCGCCACCAGAAGGTCGTCCTTCGAGCCGAAGCAGCGGTAGAAGCTCTTCAAGGAGCTGCCGGCCGCCATCACCACCTGATTCACGGTGAAGGTCGGGCTTCCTGCCTCCCACATGAGCGAGCGCGCCGCCGCCACCAGTCGCTCGGCGGTTTCGTCGTCGGCCTTGTGGCCGACCGGGGACTCGGCCTGCAGCGTCATGTGGGCGGAAACTATCATCCCGGAGAACGCCGTTCTCCGCCGGGTCCGGCGGCCGATGGCTCCGCTGTCACGGGGCCGAGGGGATGCGATGCACATGGGTGAGCCGATCGGATTGGTCATCGACGGGGCGGTGGTGGCGGGAGACGAGCCGGCATACCGCGTGCACAACCCGGCCCGGCCTGAAGAGGTGGTGTTCGAGGCGCCCTCGGCGTCGGCCGGGCAACTCGACGACGCGGTGGCGGCTGCGCGCGCCGCGCAACCGGCATGGGCGGCCCTCGACACCAAAGAACGTTTCGACCTCGTGCGCAAAGCGGCTTCTGCCGCCGGCGCGGCGGTGGAGACCGACGACCTCGCCCGTCTGCTCACGCGCGAGCACGGCAAGGTGCTGTGGGAGGCCGCCTTCGACGCCGGCACCATCGCCGGCATGGCGGAGGCCTTCGCCCCGCTGGCCGCCGAAGCTCTCGAACCGCGCGAGATGCCCGGTCGCGGCCGCACCACGCGTGTCGTGCCCGAACCGCACGGCGTGGTGGCGGCCATCCTTCCGTTCAACTGGCCGGTGTCGGTGCTCGGCAACAAGATCCTCCCGGCCCTGCTCATGGGCAACACCGTGGTGGTGAAGACCCCACCCAGCTGCCCGGGTGCGGTGCTGGCCGTGGCCGCCGCCATGGCCCGGGTACTGCCGGCCGGGGTGGTGAACGCCGTGAACGGCCCGGGCCCCGAGCTGGGACGCGCCCTGGTGGCCCATCCGGGCATCGACATGGTGTCCTTCACCGGCGGTGTGCCGGCCGGGCGGGCGGTGATGGCCGCGGCGGCCGACGCCCTGACACCGGTGGTGCTCGAGCTGGGCGGCAACGACCCGGCGGTGGTGGCGCCCGACGTCGAGATCGATGACGCCCTGGCCGAGAAGATCTTCGGCGCCACCTACATCACCACCGGCCAGGTGTGCATGGCCGTCAAGCGCCTGTACGTCCCGAACGCCAAGGTGCCGGCCATGGTGGAGGCCCTGGTCGAGCGCCTCAGCCGTGAAGTGGTGGGTGACGGCCTCGAGGCCGAGGTGACCATGGGACCGATCCACCGCGACGCCGACCGTCGCCGCATCGAACAGATGCTGGATGGGG
>DATHCF010000129.1:0-7659 GCA_035319705.1 Acidimicrobiales bacterium
CGGTGCGATGCCGAAGTGCCGCAGGATCTCGTCGACCTGGGTGTCCGCGTCGGGATCGAGCCACTCGTGAGGCCGACGGATTCGAGTCAGGAACTCCCTGATCTGCAGCGACTCTGGCGAGAACCGGGAACCGATGACTCGAAGTGTGGCGGCCGCGCCGCTGATGAGCAGGGCGCGCCGCGCCATGAAGGCGGCCAGGATCTTGTCGCTCAGGGCGGGCTGGGTGGCAATGACACGGCGAAATGCCTCGACCGGCACCTCCAGAACCTCGCCTGGTTCGGTCACCCGGGCAGACACGAACACCCGCGTCCCACTCAAAAGATTGAGCTCTCCCAGAAACCGCCCGGCATCGTGCTGGGCTATGACCTGCTCCTTGCCGTCCGCCACGATGAAGATCTCGACCGCTCCGGAAAGGACCACGAAGAAGGCGTCGGCGATGTCGCCCTCCCGGTAGAGGTAGTCGCCGGCGCTTACCCCACGACGCCTCCCCAGAGTGTCCAGATGGGCGGTCTCCGACGCTTCGAGGAGCGCCAAGGCAGGATCGTCGGTCATGAGATACGAAGACTAAACGGTCGCGCCCGACCGTCCTGAGGGCAACAGCTGGCCCTCTCCGGTAGCCGGGTGAGCTCGAGGTTCATGGTGGTGACCGCACCGGCCTCGAGGCGGCGGAACCCCTCGCCCCGGTGTCACCGGACTGGCGATATAAGCCCTCGGGCGCTTTCGGCAAGTACCGGGTCCCACTCGCATACCAGGCAGGCGTGGGCAATAAGCGAGCGGCCGAACGCCAACGCGGTGCTGTGGGGGTCTGGGCTGGCGATGACGTCGTCCCAGTCCAATGCGTACTCGCCAATCTCGGTCGCCCAGTGGGCAGCAGGCGGGGACAACGTCGCGTTGGCGAAGCCTTCAGGAGCCGGAAAGGCGTAGCCGAAGAAGGCCGCTCGTGGGTAGCGGGCGTCGCCAGGCCACCAGCCAACGGCGATCTGCTGTGCGTCGGCCGAGTTGCGGTAGATGAAGTCGTCGGACGGGGGATCGGCCGGCTGGCCGGAGTACATGTTCACGGCAAGGTCGAAGCTGCCCCACCAGGCGTTGACGGGAGTCGAGCGGCCTCGGTAGGGCGCGCGCAGCGCGGCGAGGACCAGGGCGGCGCGGGTGGCGGTAGAGAAGTAGGTGGCCACCTGGGACGGATCGTAAGTGCGGTGCTCGTGATCGTGGTCGAGCGGGACCGTCCAAGGGACCTCCTGCGGGTTGAGCTTGACCTCAACCCCCCCCACTAGCTCCCGGATTGCCGCCAGAGCGTCATTGGTCACGTGACCTACCGGCCGGTTCGGGGTCAGCGGGATCTGCCGGACACGGGTGTCGCTGTGTTCGACGACTGCCTCGTGGGCCCGCAGGTCGAGCGCCACGACGAGAGCGCCCGATCCGTCGGGGGCCGGCAACGGCTCCGTCTCCCAGCCACGGGCGGTGAGGCGGAGTGCGGCGTGCTGAAGCTCGGGCTCGGGTGGCGCCAGGGCCACGGCCAGCTTGCCGAGCAACTGTGTGTGGGCGTGCAAGGTGTCACAGCTGGCGCGCCAAGCCTCGTAGGGCAGTGCCGGCCAGCCATGGACCATCGGGGCGAACCGTAGCCGACACCGACCCAGCGGCATTCGGAGCCGGGCCGAACTTTGGGTCTGCGCGATCCTGGAACGTGTTGAGAGCCGCCCTCTCTGATTTGGTATCGACACAATTCCCGCCAGTGCACGAGATACCGGTGCCGAAGGGGGGTGCTCGCCGGCGGGCCCGGACCAGGACCACCGAGGGCGACCGCGATCGAGCGGGGTCGGGATTATCGATGAGTCGTTCTCGTGGCCCAGCCGCCCGACTCCGCCTTCAGGGCGGGGGTAGGGATTGCCGGTGATACGGAGCTCCTGAGTCGTGCCCATTTTGGGACACTTTGATCGGTATTTGACCCACCCGTTTGTGTTGGTTGCTGCGTGTCCATTCGCCTGGAGTGGCTCGCTCGTCGCTGGAGAAGCGTGCGACCGGCTCGTCGAACATGACCCTGCATCTCGAGGAGCAGCTGCGGAGGTTTCCGACCAGATCATCGCCGAGGCCAAGTTCTCCGGTGTCACGGTCGACTGGGTGCCCCAGGACCAGCTCGCCACCGTCCTGGACATCGCCGCACGATCGATGGCGATCGAGGTCAACGATCATGACCTGTTCGACGAGACCCTTCAGTGGTTTCGCTTTTCTGACCGCGAGATCAGCCTCAAGGGTGACGGGCTCCACGTCGACACCTCCGGCTCAGCGGACTGTCACTGGAGCTCGCCCGGTGGTTCACCAAGCCACGCAACTGGCACAAGTCCTACAACCGCGGGCCTTACCTCAAGGGTTTCGTCGACTCGGTCAAGAGCAGCCGAGCGATGCTCACTCTGACCACACCAACCAACACGATGCGCGACTGGATTGCCACCGGACGGTGCTACATGCGCGCCCAATTGGCTGCAGACCGGCTCGGACTCCGCTTCCAGCCCACGAGCCAGGTACTCCAGGAATATCCGCAGATGGACGAGCTGCGTATCGAAGCTGAACAGCTGCTTGGGCGTGGTTGCGCCAGCCAAGATCCAAATGCTGGTACGGGTCGGCCGGACGAAGCAACCGGCTTTGTCACCGCGGCGGAACCTGGGCGCGATCATCCAGACGCGATCGGATAGCAGTGGTGCGGTAGCCCGACAAGCCACCCTCTAATACCACTCGCAGCGGGCGCCAGGGCAGGGCAACGGCGAGGCGAACGGTGGTACCGGCCAGGACCAATTCGCGGTACCCCGAGGCTTAGACCAGTTGGGTGACTCAGGCAGGGACAGTTCCGGCCAGGGCGGTGTCGTCGTCGAGGTAGCGCATGACGGCAAGTCTGGGTCATGCCCGCGGATACACCGAAGCGAATACCAGACCATCTCAGTAGCCTCCATCCTTTATGGATAGTCGGCCAAGGTCGAACGAAACGACGCGGATACTATTCGTTTCGATATTGGCGGATCTCGGGGTCGCGCTGGCCAAGGTCAGCACAGCAGTCTTCACGGGCTCGTCCGCAGTGGCCGCCGCCGCCTTGGAATCGCTCGCTGATACTGCCAACGATGTGTTCCTCCTTCTGGCTCAGCGTCGCAGCAGCCGCCATGCCGACGATCACCATGCCCTCGGTTACGAGCGCGAAGCCTATTTCTGGGCGCTACTCGCCGGCCTCGGCGTATTCGCTGGCGGTGCGGTGTTCTCCCTGCGCGAGGGCATCGAAGAGCTCATCCACCCTGGGGTGACCTCGTCGTTCACCGTTGCTTATGTCGTACCTGCGGTCGCCACCGGCTTTGACCTGTTGTCTATTCGCCAGTCAGCAGGCCAAGTGATCCGCCGCGCACGCTTCCATCGAAGGCTTCTGGCGGAATCCAGGGCTACGTCCGACCCCACACTGCGGACGGTGTCCGCCGCGTAGATGCATTGTCGCAGCAGAGACGCTTGAGGCCAACCGCGAGCCCAAAGGCTTAGCTCGGAACCCGGTACCGCAGACGGCGAAGAACCGTCGTCGAACCTTTGGTCCGCAGCCCGAGCTGGCGGGCACCTGTCAACTGGAGCATACCCGAGAGTAAGCCGAGGATCGGGGGTGCGTCGCCCTCCAGCACGAGGTCGGGCGACGGCGCGGTGCCGAGGTGCGTCGTGATCTCGCCGCCGGCCACCTCGATGACGACGGGCTGGTCCCCGGCGGTACGGACCTCGATGACGGCGGGCGGGCCATCGGGCTCGGCGTCTTCTAGGAACTGCGCCACCGGGAAAGCGAGCCAATGGCTTCGGAACGCCTCCTCGCCGGTCGGCTCGGGCATGAACCTCACCCCCCACCGCCCCAGTGCCCACAGCACGGGCTCGAGCTCACGGCCGGCGTCGGTCAGGTGGTACAGCGTCGTGGCCACCGGGGGAGGAGCCGACTCCCTGCATACCAGCCCGTGCTCCTCGAGCTCCTTGAGGCGGGCCCCGAGCAGGTTGGTGGCGATCCCGGGCAGCCCGTGCTGGAGGTCGCTGTAGCGGCAGCCGCCACGGAGCAGCAGCTCCCGGATGATGAGCAGCGTCCAGCGGTCGCCGACCACGTCGAGGGCCTTGGCCACGGCGCAGTATTGGTTGTAGGAGCGCACAAACCGAGCCTATCCGGCCTATCCTTGATTTTCAACAGCATTCGCTTGACTTTCTCAAGCAACACGGGGTAGAAACCTGGCATGCGCTCGAAGCCGCTCGTCTTGGCCTCGCTCCTCCTGGCCTCCTTCGCCATCAACCTGGACACGACCATCGTGAACGTGGCCCTGCCAACGCTGGTTCGGGAGCTGCACGCCACGACGACCCAGCTCCAGTGGGTGGTGGACGCCTACAACCTGGTCTTCGCCGCTCTGCTCCTCACCTCGGGCAGCCTGTCGGACCGCGTCGGTCGCAAAGGGATGCTGCTCGCGGGTCTGGCCGTCTTCGGGTTGGCCAGCCTGGCGGGTGCCTCCACCACCACGCCCTCGGCGCTCATCGCCGCCCGGGCGGTGATGGGCCTCGGAGCGGCCATGATCTTCCCGGCCACGCTGTCCATCATTTCCAACGTCTTTACCGAACGCCGCGAACGGGCGCTGTCGATCGGGCTGTGGGGCGCCAGTGCCGGCGTGGCCATCGCCGTCGGGCCCATTGTGGGTGGGTTCCTGCTGGAGCACTTCTCGTGGGCGAGCATCTTTGTGTTCATGGCCCCCGTAGCCGCCGTCGCTGCCCTGCTGGTTGCCCTGGGCGTCCCGAGCTCCAAGGATTCCGCAGCAGTGCGTGTCGACCTGCCCGGCTTTGCCATGTCCACCGCGGCCATGGCAGCAGTCGTCTTCACCGTCATCGAAGCCCCCGACGTGGGGTGGTCCAGTGGGCGCAGTGTGGCCGGATTCGCCATAGCCGCGGTGCTATTCGCGCTGTTTATCGGGTGGGAGCGCCAGGTGCAGACGCCGATGCTGGACGTCCGGTTGTTCCGCAACATGCGCTTCACCGCCGCCAGCGGGTCTGTCACCATCGCCTTCTTCACGCTATTCGGATTCATCTTCCTCATGACCCAGTACTTCCAGTTCCTCCAGAGCTTCAGTCCGCTTTCCACTGGCGTGCACCTGCTGCCCGTGGCGGCCTCGGTGGCGGTGAGTTCTGTGATCGGGACGCGGCTGGCGGTTCGAGCCGGGACCAAGCTCGTCGTCACCATCGGCCTTGTTGCCATCGCCGCCTTCTATGTGTGGGTGGCGAGCGTCATCACCGCCCACACCACCTATGCGGTGATCGCGGGTCAGATGGTGCTGTACGGCATGGGCATGGGCTTCACCTCGGCCCCGGCCACCGAGTCGATCATGGGAGCGGTGTCGATCCACAAGGCGGGAGTGGGCTCGGCCGTCAACGACTCGACCCGCCTCCTCGGGGGCACCCTCGGCGTGGCTGTGATCGGCAGCGTGTACGCCTCGCTGTACGGGTCCAGGCTCACGACCAGCCTGCCGGCTCGCCTTCCCTCGGGGGTCTCCACCGTCGCCCACCAGTCGGTCGGGGCAGCCATCGCCGTGTCGAACCGCCTGTCCGCCGTCGGCCTGCGCCACATCGGTGCAGCCGTGCACAATGCCGCCTTCGACGCCTTCCTGCAGGGCATCAGCGTGGGATGCCTGGTGGCAGGAGCCGTGGCCGTGCTGGGTGCCCTCATCGCCGTCGCCTTTCTTCCGGCTCAGCCACCGTCGGTTGGAGCGCCCGAGGCAGGCCAAGTGCTCGAAGAGGCCCACCGGATCGCCCATGGCTCACAGGTTCCATCACTCGAGCCGGTGCAGTAATGGCCTACGACGAACACCTCGCTGATCGCATCCGCGAACTGCTCAGGGCCGAGCGCGGAGTGCAAGAGAAGAAGATGTTCGGTGGCCTGGCCTTTCTAGTTGGCGGCAACATGGCCATCGCCGCCAGTGGTCAAGGAGGTGTCCTTGTGCGCATCGAACCCGATATGTCGGCCAGGATCTTGAGCACCTCCGAGGCGGAGCTGGCGGTCATGCGCGGCCGTCCCATGACGGGATGGATCCGGGTGGCATCAGAGCATCTGGCGACGAAGCGTCAGCTCGAACGGTGGGTAAGGCTAGGCACTGCTAGCGCACGATCGCTGCCAGCTAAAACGTAAGAGACTCGATTGCACCCTCGCATCTCCACCACCGAATCCCGATGTTCGGGGTCCCCAGATCCATGGCACGCCAGGGAAACGATTCATCTATCTCTTCTGGGGTGTTGTCGAAGACGCCCGGAGATTCACCATGTTCCCTAGGGCCAAGCTCTGGCTCGATGCCGTGCCGCCGGCCGTGATGACGACTGCATGCGAACGGGGGTCTCTCACCGGAAGGCTCCGATTGAGTGACGACGCCGGCTGGCCGGTGTGTGCCTCGGTGCGTCCACCTGACATCGTCTGGACCAGTCCGTGAGGCTGGAGCAGTCCGCGAGGAGCGGTGACCGTCGACAAGATCGGCGACCGTTCGACTGAGGTGCTAGGAACCGGCACCTCGAGAAAGGCGCCTCCTATCCTCCGAAGCCCAGGTGCAGCACGTGGCTGGCTTCACGCCAGGAGCGAGGGGCTGTGAGCGCCGAGCGAGCTCGGTCAAACGGAGCTGCACGTCATCGGCCAGGTGCCAGGCGGACTGTTCTTGTGTCTCGGCCCTCACGACGACACCGAGGGCCAACAAGGTCCTGAGCAGGTAGTCGAGGCGCTGGACGCGGTAGTCGATCACGGCAACTCCCGTACCCACGCCTGCGCATCTCACACCTGACCACGGTTGGAGCACAGGGGCGGCCGCTCTCCACGCAGACATGCATCGGTGAAGGTGACCAGGTCCGACCGGGCGCGTCGCCCTTCAGCGGTACACCACAACCGGGCAATTGGCAGCGTGTACGCAACGGGTGCTCGTCGACCCGAGCATCAGGTTGGCGAAGCCGCTATGACCCCTTGTCCCGACCACCAGCAGTGCCGCTTTCTGGGATGCGTCGATGAGAACCTGCGCCGCCCCGCCCTGGACGACTTCCAGATCGATCTCGAGGCCCGGGTGGTGGGCGGCCACCGAGGCCACCTGCTTCGCTGCTTTCTTCCTGCAAGAGCCCACTCGGTCCCAGGGACCGCCCTCCATGTCGAATTCCATGCTCGAGGGGTGCTTCCACACCGCCACGGCGTGGACTGTCGTGCCCATGGCCTCGGCATAGGAGGCCGCCCACTCGAGGGCCGCCGTGGAGCACTCGGAGCCGTCGATTCCGACCACGACGCTTTGACAGTTCGAGCCGCCTTGGTCCGTCATCTCGAACCTCCCTGCACCACGCCTGATCAATGATTGGCTCACCAGGCGGGCCGGAGGTAGAGCCTTAGGGCCTGTCGCAGGTCCTCAGCCCCACGGGGCGCCGGTTTCCGGTGTCGGGCCGGGAGACGTCCTTGCGCTGAAGTTGGGACAGGGACGCTCGAGCCTCGGAGAAAAGGTGTCGATGGACACACAGGGCGAACAGGCCCGGACGCACAAGGACCACGACACCCTCCATGCGCACATCGATCCGCCGAGTGCCTCTCGTCATCGCAGCCGTGCTGCTGCCGGTGGCGCTCGTGGCCGTCCCCGCCGCCTCGGCCCGATCGGCGCATCGGGAGGC
>DATHCF010000130.1:0-14153 GCA_035319705.1 Acidimicrobiales bacterium
TCTGCCCCCATGGTCACCATCACCGACTCCATCGGGCGCGTCCTGGCCGGGCGTTACCGCATCGAGTCCGCTCTCGGCACGGGAGCGTCGGCTCATGTCTTCGCCGCCTGGGACGTGAACCTGCACCGCCGCGTGGCGGTCAAAGTGTTGCATCCCGCCTTGGCGGCGGATGCCGCCTTTCTCCGCCGGTTCCTGGCCGAGGCGCAATCCGCCGCCTCCTTGACCCACGCCAACGTGCTGCGCGTCTACGACTGGGGCGAGGACGAAGGTGGACCCTTCTTGGTGCTCGAGCTGTGCGGCGGCGGCTCGCTGCGCGACCTGCTCGACAGCGGTGGGCGGCTGACGGTGGCCCAGGCCCTGGCCGTGGGGGCGGAGGCGGCCGACGGACTGGCCTACGCCCACGCCCGGGGCTTCGTCCACCGCGACGTGAAGCCTGCCAATCTCCTGTTCGGAGAGGACGGGACCCTGCAGGTGGCGGACTTCGGGCTGGCCCGGGCCCTGGCCGAAGCGGCGTGGACCGAGCCCGTGGGGGCAACGGTGGGCACGGCGCGTTACGCCGCTCCCGAGCAGGCCCTGGGAAGGCCGGTCGACGGCGCCGCCGATGTCTATGCCCTGGCTCTGGTCCTCTACGAGGCGGTCACCGGCGTCGTCCCCTTCACCGCCGATACCACCGTGGCCACCTTGATGGCGCGCGTCGGGGCCCGGCTCCCTGGTCATGACGCCCTGGGCCCGCTCGCCCCGGTGCTCGACGCCGCCACGGCATCGGAGCCCGATCAACGCATCGATGCTGCGTCGCTGGCGGCGCGCCTGCGGGCCCTGAGCGGGGAGCTGCCCGATCCGGAGCCGCTGCCGTTGGCCGGTCCGGGAGGCCGCCCTGTCGGCACGATGCCGGCGAATCCGGCGGAGCGCGACCGGCGACGGGAGGACGACCTCACCGAGCTCGGCCTCGGGACGGCGACGGCCCACACACCGGGCTCAGCGGCGGGCGCCAGAACCGCTTCCGGAGTGGGCCCGTCACTGGCCGGCCAGTCGTCGGACACGACCGACGGGGCTCGACGTCCGGCGCCGCGCTGGCTCCTGCGCGCGGCGGTGATCACGGTCGCCGCTCTGGTGCTCGCCGGCGCCGTGGCGTACGGCGCCGTTGCCTCGCAACTGCTGGTGGCGAGCCACCGGCTGCCGGCCGTCACCGGCCAGAGCCGGGCGGCGGCGGCGGCGGCGCTGCGGCGCGACCACTTGGTCATGCGCGTGACCCGGGAGCGCTCCTCGTTCACCGTTGCGGCGGGGAACGTGCTGCGCGAGATCCCGGCCGCCGGCACCTCGGTCAAAGAGGGCACCGTCATCGGGGTCGTGCTGTCGTCGGGGCCGCCTCCGGTCGTCGTGCCGTCGCTCTCGTCGGTCACGAAGGGATGCGGCCAGGTGGTCTCCATGCTCGCCGTCGACCACCTTCAGGCCGCCTGCGTCCCGGAGGCCTCCGCCAGTGTGGCCTCGGGATCGGTGATCAGCTGGAGCCCACAGGGGCACGCGCCCTACGGCTCGTCGATACACGTGGTCGTTTCCTCGGGACCGCCCATCGAGACCATTCCGTCGTTGACGGGCTCGACGTGCCAGGGCGCCACCACCACCCTGGAGGCGATCGGGCTCAAGGTCCAGTGCCAGCAGGCTTACAGCACGTCCGTCCCGAACGGCCAGGTGATCTCCTGGAGCCCCACCGACCAGGCGCCCGAGGGGGCGATGGTGGTCGTCCAGGTGTCGGAGGGACCCCCGCCCGTCACCATCCCGACCGACATCATAGGGATGACGGTGGCGCAGGCCATCACCGTGCTGCAAGCCATTGGCCTGAATCCCGGGACGGACGAGGGCTCGCTTGGCGGGCACGTGTTCGCCACGGACCCGACGGCGGGCACGACCGTCCCGGAGGGGTCGACCGTCAACCTCTACAGCAAGTAGCCCGTGTCCGCCACGGCCTGCGAGCTGTGTGCGGCAGCGCGTCTCACCACCTGGTATCACGAAGACGATGTGTGCTGGGTGGCGGATTGCGAGATCTGCGCCGTACCCATGGTGGTGTGGCGCCGGCACGGCGTCGACCCGCCTCCTGATCAGCTCGAGCACATGCTGGGCGAGCTCGGCAAGGCGGCGGACGCCGTGCTCGGACCGGGGGAATGGTCGGTCGACTCGGTGATGCGTCAGATCCCCGACCACTACCACGTCCATGCCCGCGATCCTCACTGGTGGGTACGGCGCCTGTCACGGCGCTAGGGGGTTCGCCGGTGATCTTCCGCGACCGGACCGACGCTGGACGTCGCGTGGCACAGGCGGTGGTCGAGCTCGACCTCGACCGTCCAGTTGTCCTCGGTATGGCGCGCGGGGGCGTCCCGGTTGCCGCAGAGGTGGCCCGGGCGCTCGGTGCGCCACTGGACGTGCTGGTCGTGCGCAAGCTCGGCTATCCGCCACAGCCGGAGCTCGCCATGGGGGCCATCGGCGAAGGCGGGGTGCGGGTCGTCAACGAGTCGGTGATCCAGCAGCTCCAGGTGCCCGAATCGGTCGTCGAGCAGGTGGCCGCTGTCGAGCACGCCGAGCTCGAGCGGAGGCTGGCCGCCTACCGCGACGGGCGGCCCGCCGTCGACGTGGCCGGGCGGACTGTGGTGGTGGTGGACGACGGGTTGGCCACGGGCGCCACCGCTCGTGCCGCCATCTCGGTGCTGCGTCACCGGGGGGCCACCAGGGTGGTCCTGGCCTCTCCGGTCGGGCCTCCCAACGTGGTGCGCGACATGCGGAGGGTCGCCGACGACGTGGTCTGCCTCGAGGTGTCCGATCGGTTCTTCGGGATCGGCCAGTGGTATGAGGACTTCCGGCAGGTGAGCGACGACGAGGTGCGGCGCCTGTTGGCCGGCGCCGATGCAGGGGCGGGAGCGGAGATGCGCAGCCGGAAGGTGGAAGTGCCGGTGCAAGGGATTCGGTTGCCCGGCGATCTGGTCGTCCCGCCCGATTGCAGGGGGCTCGTGGTCTTCGCGCACGGCAGCGGCTCCAGCCGGTCGAGCCCGCGCAACCGCGCCGTCGCCGACGTGCTGCACCGTGCGGGCCTGGCCACATTGCTCTTCGACCTCCTCACCGACGAGGAGGCTGCCGACAGGTCCAACGTCTTTGACATCACGCTGCTCGGGAGACGCCTGTCGGCCGCCGTCGCGTGGGCGAGAAGCCAACCCGACCTGGCACCTCTGTCCGTCGGGCTGTTCGGCGCCAGCACCGGCGCAGCCGCTGCCGTGGTGGCGGCTGCTCATGAGGGGTCGGCCGTGGGCGCCGTCGTGTCACGCGGAGGGCGGCCCGACCTCGCTCCGGCCTCCGACCTCCGACGACTGCGCGCCCCCACCTTGCTCCTGGTGGGCTCAGCCGACACGGTCGTACTCGAGCTCAATCGCCAGGTGCTCGACCTGATGCCCGATGCCGAACTGGAAGTGATCGAGGGGGCGGGCCACCTCTTCGAAGAGCCGGGGACCTTGGAGGAGGTGGCCAGCCGGGCGTCCGACTGGTTCGTCTCCCATCTCCGGCCATGATCAAATATCTCGGCTCAAAACGACGGTTGGTACCCGAGCTGACCTCGCTTTTCCAGGCGTCCGGGGCGCGTACGGCCCTCGATCTGTTCACCGGCACCACCCGGGTCGCCCAGGCCTTCAAGCGGGCCGGGGCGGAGGTCACCGCTGTGGACTGCACGCGTTTCGCCGCCGTCTTCGCCGCCTGCTACGTGGCCACCGACTCCGACACCGTCGATGGTCGTGCCCTGGAGGAGGCCGTCGCTGCTCTCAACGCCGAGCCCCCCCGGCCGGGGTACGTGACCGAGACGTTCTCGCGTCGGTCGCGGTTCTTCCAGCCGCACAACGCGGCGCGCATCGATGCGGTGCGCGACGCCATCGCCCGTGACTTCGCCGGCACCGAGTTCGAGCCCGTGCTGCTCACCAGCCTCATCGAGGCGGCCGACCGGGTGGACTCGACCACCGGGGTCCAGATGGCGTACGTGAAGAAGTGGGCGCCCCGTTCCTATGGTCACCTCGAGCTGCAGGTTCCGCCGCTCCTCCCGGGACCCGGCCGGTCCGTGCGCGGGGACGCCTGCGTGCTGGCCGGGTCACTCGGGGAATTCGACTTCGCCTATCTCGACCCGCCCTACAACCAACACCGTTACGAGGCCAACTACCACGTGTGGGAGACCGTCGTCGCCTGGGACGCCCCCGAGGCCTACGGAGTGGCGTGCAAACGCGCCGAGATCCGCGCCGGCGGGAGGAGCCCTTTCAATTCTCGTCGCACCATGCCGGCGGCTCTGGCCAAGGTGGTGAGCGACGTCCGAGCCGGCATGGTGGCCCTGTCCTACAACGACGAGTCGTTCCTGACACTGGACGAGCTGATCGACATCTGCGCGGTACGGGGGTACGTGGAGGTGCTGTCGTACCCGTCGGCCCGCTACGTCGGCGCCCGCATCGGGATCCACAATCCGGCGGGGCAGCGCGTCGGCACGGTTGGGCGACTGCACAACCTGGAGTACGTCCTGGTGGCCGGGGACAGGGCACATGTCCGTCGGGCCGTCCGTCCACTGCGCTCCGCCTGATCACGCGCCCTCCTCGCTCCGCTTGACCCTCACCAGGCGGCCCTGTCAACGTTGCGCACCAGGCTGCTGCGACTTCCGGGGAGGAACATGGGCGCACTGGACGGCAGGGTGGCGGTCATCACCGGGGCAGGCCGTGGGCTCGGCCGCCAGCACGCCCTGCTGTTCGCCGCCGAGGGGGCCAAGGTGGTGATCAACGACCTGGGTGGGGCCGTCGACGGTTCGGGAGGGGATCGCTCTCCCGCCGAGGAGGTGGTCGACGAGATCACGTCCATGGGCGGAGAAGCCTTGGCCAACGGCGAAGACGTGAGCGACTGGGAAGGCGGGCAGCGCCTGATCCAGGCGGCGATCGAAGCCTTCGGTGACCTGCATGTGCTGGTGAACAACGCCGGCATCCTCCGCGACAAGATGTTGGTGAACATGGCGGAGAGCGAGTGGGACTCGGTCATCCACGTCCATCTGAAGGGCCATTTCGTTCCCACGCGGCACGCCGCGGCCTACTGGCGCGAGCAGGTGAAGGCGGGACGGCAGGTGCGCGCCTCGGTGGTCAACACGTCGTCGACGTCGGGGCTTCTCGGCAATCCCGGCCAGACCAACTACGGGGCGGCCAAGGCCGGCATCGCCGCCTTCACCGTCATCGCCGCCAAGGAGCTCGAGCGCTACGGGGTCCGGGTGAACGCCGTCGCCCCGGCAGCGCGGACCCGGATGACCGAGCAGACCCCCGGCCTCGGTGACATCGTCAAGGCCCCGAACGATCCGGCTGTTTTCGACATATGGGACCCGGCCAACGTGTCGCCCCTGGTCGCCTACCTGGCCACGGAGGACTGCCTCACCACCGGCCAGGTGTTCTTCGTGCAGGGCGGGCAGGTGCGGCTCTTCCAGCCGTGGACCATGACCTCCACTATCCAGAAGGACGACCGCTGGACGGTGGCCGAACTGGCCGGCGCCATCCCCGGTCTGGTGAACGGCGCAGGGGGCGGATCCGAGGGCGAGCGGGAGTAGGCCATGCTGCTCCGGGCGCTCGGCGACCGGGCCCGAAACAGCCCCCGCTATCGGTGGTGGGTCCTGTGGGTGTCGTTGTCCGGCCTTCTGGCCACGAATCTGCTGTTCACCGTGTTCGTGGTCGCCCTCCCCGAGGTCGCCCGCGGCCTGCACACCAGCGTGGCCACCGTCACGTGGGTGGTCACCGGTCCCATGCTGGCCTTCGGCGTGGTGGCGCCGCTGGTCGGCAAAGGCAGTGACCTGTTCGGCCACCGGCGGCTGTTCCTCTGCGGGGTGTGCCTCGAAGTCGTGGTAGCCACGCTGTCCGCTTCCGCCCCGAACGTCGGAGTGCTCATCGCCGCTCGCACCCTGAGCGGGCTGGTCGGCGCCTCCATCGGGGCGTCGTCCATGGCCATGGTGCTGTCGGTGTTCGACAAGGCCGAGAGGGTGAAAGCTCTCGGCTTCTGGTCGCTCGTGGGAGCCGGCGGCCCGGTGCTCGGCGTGGCCGTGGGCGGACCGGTCATCCAGTACCTGGGCTGGCGCTGGATGTTCGTCCTGCAGGCGCCGCTATTGGTGGGCGCGGCGCTGCTGGCCCTGGCCGTCCTCCCCGAGCGGGCGGCGGGACGCCGCCGGCTGGCGCCCGGCGAGCTGCATCCGGACTGGGCGGGGGCGGCGGCCATCACCGTCGCCGTCGGTGCCTTTCTCGTCGGCCTGAACCGCGGGCCGCTGTGGGGTTGGGACAGTCCCGGGATCCTCGGCGCGCTGGTGGTGTCGGCCGTGGCGGCGGCGTGCTTCGTCGCCGCCGAGCGTCGTGCCGTCGAGCCGGTCTTCCCACTTCGCTACCTGCGGCGGCGCAACTTCGTCTTCCCGATCATGGCCCAGTCCACGGCGAACTTCGCCTACATCGGCGGATTCTTCCTGGCGCCGCTCTTTCTCGAGGAGGTGTTCGGCTACGGGCGCGACCAGGCTGCCGTCGGCTTCCTGACCCTGCCGCGCCCGCTGGCCTTCTCGTTGGTGGCGCCCGTCGCCGGGTACGTGACGATGCGCGTGGGCGAGCGCCGCTCCGCGGTGATCGGCACCAGCGCCGTGGTGGCGTCGATGTTGGTGTTCGCCCTGACGAGCCGCAGCACCGGCCTCGCCCTGGTCGAGGCGGCGTTGGTGCTCTCGGGTGTCGGTCTCGGGGTGGGACAGCCCCCGCTGTCGGCGTCCGCTGCCAACGAGTTCCTACCCGAGGACCTCGGGGCGGCGAGCGCCGCTCAGCAGCTCATGGTCCAGCTGGGCAACGTGGCGGGGATCCAGGTGATGCAGACGGTGCAGGCCACTGTGGCCCGGGGGCGGAGCAGCCCGGCGGTGCTGCTGTCGTCGTTCCACGACGCCTTCCTCGTCGGCGGCTCGACGGCTCTGTTGGCGGTGGCGGCCGCCACCATGACGCGCGCCCACGATCGCCGGTCGATCGCCGCGGCTCCCGCTGCGGTCGTCCACCCGGTGGCCGAGGTGATGGCCGGACCAGAGCCGGTTCCGGTACCCCGATCCCTGGCCGTGGAGCCCCCTAGTCGGTGATGGCCCGCAGGCGGGAGGCCACTTCGGCGGCGGTCGGGTCGGGTGGCGTCGCCTGCATGGCCATGAGCTTCGCCATGTCCCCCTCGACCCTGATCTTGCCGGCCATGAAGGCCTGCATGCCTGCCTGGGGGTTGCCCTCGATCAGGATCGCCTTGGCCGTTCCGTAGTCGAGCGTGACCTTCAGATCCACCGGGTCGATGTGCCCGACGTCGAGTCGCAGTCGTCCGTCGCTCGAGTCGAGATGGGCGTCGATGGAGTCGTCGCCGAACGGGACGTCGGTCACCACCAGGTTCACGCGGATCTGGTGGGGCATCGGACCGCCCTTGCCCTCGAACTCCTCGCGGATCTTCCTCGCTTCGCCGATCCACTCGTCGCTCAAGAACTGATATGTGGCCATCGTGTGCGTCACTCCTCTTTCTCGGCTTTTCTCGGCTCTCGTCCCGGCGCCGGTGGCGCTGGTCGTCCAATTCCCCGTCCCCCGCCGTATCCGGACGGGTCGCCCCGGCCACGATACTTCGGGCACTGGTTTGAGGTTCTCCAGGCCCGGTGCGTTTCGTTCCCGCCATCGCCGCCGCCTGATTCCGGGCGGTAGCGGCCCGCCCGGGACCCCGTCGGGCTGCCGGTAGCATGCGCCAGGTGACCAGCCCAGTCATGACGGGTGCCGAGCCGTTCTCCCACCAGGGCGGACCCGACGGAGTGCTGGTGCTGCACGGCTTCACCGGCAATCCGCAGTCTCTGCGTCCTCTGGCCGAGGCGCTGGCCGCCGCCGGCCACACCGTCGAGCTTCCGCTGCTACCGGGGCACGGAACCGCCGTCGAGGACATGGTCCCCACCCGGTTCGCCGACTGGGCGGTCGCCGCCCGAGCGGCCTACGACGACCTCGCCGCCCGGTGCCGCCAGGTGGCGGTGGCCGCATTGTCGATGGGCGGCACCCTGGCCTGCCAGCTGGCCGAATCCGACCGGGGGTTGAGGGCCCTGGTGCTCGTCAACCCCATGGTCGACCCGCCGGCGGAGAGCTTTCGTGACGTCCTTCGGGGCTTTTTGACCGCCGGCATCGAGATCGCACCGGGCGTCGGCTCGGACATCGCCGAGCCGGGAGTGACCGAGCTCTCCTATACAGGTTCGCCGGTGGCCGCCGCTCTGTCGCTCTTCGAGGGTGTCGACGAAGTGGAGGCACGCCTCGGACGAATCGAGTGCCCGGTGCTGCTGTTCTCGAGTCGCAACGACCACGTCGTGCCCAGCTCCTCGGGCGATGTGCTGGTGGCCCGGGTGTCCGGCCCGGTCGAGCGGGTGTGGCTCGAGCGCAGCTATCACGTGGCCACCTTGGACTACGACGCGAAAGAGATCCAGACGCGCACGGTCTCCTTTTTGGAGGGTGTGTTCGCCGGTCGCTCGCTCGCCGCCCCGAGCCCAGCCTCCTCCGGTCAGGCCGGTGGTTGAAGCCGCACCGAGCGAAAGCTGAGGGGCAGCTGATCCGATGACCGCCAAGCTGAGCCGCGAGGACGTCGTACACGTCGCCCGTCTGGCTCGCATCGCCTTGTCCGACGACGAGCTCGACCGCTATGCCGAACAGCTGGCCAACGTGCTCGAGCATGCGGCCGCCATCTCGGCGCTCGACACCGCCGGCGTGGCGCCCACCGCCCATCCACTGCCGCTGCGCAACGTGATGCGTCCCGACGAGGTGGTCGCCTGTCTGGACCGCGAAACCGTGCTGTCCGAGGCGCCTGAGGCCGAAGAAGGTCGCTTCCGGGTTCCGCCCATCCTGGGGGAGTCGCCCTGAGGTGAGCCCCGAAAGCGCCAACCCCGGCCCACCGTCTTCGGCGGTGGCGCTCGCCGCCCGTGTGCGAGCCGGCGAGGTCTCCGCCCGCGACGTGGTGTCGCGCCATCTCCAGGCCATCGCGCAGTTCGACGGCGAGCTGCACGCCTTCCTGGCCGTGCTGCGGGACGACGCACTGGCTGCAGCCGACACCGTCGACCAGCAGGTCGCCTCGGGGGAGGATCCGGGCCCGCTGGCCGGCATTCCCGTGGCGCTGAAGGACAACATCTGCACGCGCGGCGTTCCCACGACGTGCTCGTCGCGGATTCTCGAGAACTGGCGACCGCCCTACGACGCCACGGTCGTCGAACGCCTGGCCGGCGCCGGAGCGATCGTGGTCGGCAAGACGAACCTGGATGAGTTCGCCATGGGCTCGTCGACCGAGAACTCGGCTTTCGGCCCCACCCACAACCCCCATGACCTCACGCGTGTGCCCGGCGGGTCGTCGGGAGGCTCGGCGGCGGCGGTGGCCGCCGGCCTGGTGCCGCTGGCACTGGGCTCCGACACCGGCGGGTCGATCCGTCAGCCGGCGGCATTGTGCGGAGTGGTGGGCATGAAGCCGACCTACGGCACGGTGTCGCGCTACGGCCTGGTCGCCTTCGCCAGCTCGCTCGACCAGATCGGGCCCTTCACCCGCAACGTGGCCGATGCCGCCGCACTGTTCGACGTGATCGGTGGTCACGACCGGATGGATTCGACCTCGCTGGACCGCCCCGCCCCGCGAACGCTTTCCGTGATCGACGACGGCGTGGAGGGCTGCCGGGTGGGCGTGGTACGCGAGCTGGTCGAAGGGGCGGACCCGGCAGTGGCGTCTGCGGTGTCGGCGGCCGTCGAAGCCCTGGGGCGGGAGGGGGCCCTGGTCGAGGAGTGTTCGATCCCCGAGGTGCGGCACGCCCTGTCCGCCTACTACCTGCTGGCGCCGGCAGAGGCCTCGTCGAATCTCGCCCGCTACGACGGCGTTCGCTACGGCCTGCGGGTGGACGCACCGGACGCCGAGTCGATGAACGCCGCCACCCGGGCGGCCGGGTTCGGGCCGGAGGTGAAGCGCCGGGTGATGCTCGGAACCTACGCGCTGTCGGCCGGCTACTACGACGCCTACTACGGCCAGGCCCAGAAGGTGCGCACCCTCATCATCGAGGCGTTCACCCGGGCCTACGAGCGCGTGGACTTCCTCGTCGGTGCCACCACGCCGACAACCGCATTCGCCATCGGCGACAAGGTCCAGGACCCCTGGACCATGTACCTGTCAGACGTCTTCTCCGTGCCGTCGAACCTGTCGGGTGACCCGGCCGTCAGCGTGCCGTTCGGCACCGACGACGCCGGGCTTCCGATCGGGGTGCAGATCCTGGCGCCGGCGTTGGGCGAGGCGCAGCTCCTCAGGGCGGCCTCGGTGCTCGAGTCGGCAGCCCCGGCTCCTGTCACCCCGGCGGTGGCCGACACCTCCCTCCTTCGCGGTTGGGCGGGAGTGGGATGACCGCGCTCGGCGGGCACGGCGAGAAGCCCGGGGGGCCCGCGGATCCTGCCGGCTCGGCCTACGAAGCGGTCATCGGGCTCGAGGTCCACTGCGAGCTTTCGACCAGGACCAAGCTCTTCTGTGGCTGTCCCAACCGCTTCGGGGCCGAGCCCAACACCAACGTCTGCCCCGTGTGTCTGGGGCTGCCGGGTTCCCTTCCCGTGCTCAACGTCAGGGCAGTCGAGCTGGCCATGCGCATCGGCGCGGCCCTGCATTGCGAGGTCCGGCCTTCGATCTTCCACCGGAAGAACTACTTCTATCCGGACATGCCGAAGGACTACCAGGTCAGCCAGTACGACGAGCCCATCAACGTCAACGGGTTCCTGGAGCTGCCCGACGGCACGCGCGTCGGCATCGTCCGTGCCCACATGGAGGAGGACACGGGCAAGACCACGCACGTGGGCGGCGGAGGCCGGATCCACGACGCCGACCATGCGCTCATCGACTACAACCGGGCCGGTGTCCCCCTGGTCGAGATCGTCTCCGCCCCCGATCTCCGCTCCGCCGTCCAGGCCCGCGCCTATGTCGCCGAGCTGAGGGCCATCCTTGTCGCCACCGAGGCATCGGATGGACGCATGGAGGAGGGGTCGTTGCGCGTCGACGCCAATGTCTCGGTCCGGGCCGCCGGCAGTCCCGAGCTGGGTACCCGTGCCGAGATCAAGAACCTGAACTCGTTGCGGTCGCTCACCAGAGCCATCGACTACGAGATCGGACGCCAGGCCGCCCTTCTGGAGAGCGGCGAGCCGGTGGTCCAGGAGACCCGGCACTGGGACGAGGATGCCGGCCGAACGGTGGCGCTGCGCTCGAAGGAGGAGGCCTTCGACTACCGCTACTTCCCCGAGCCCGACCTGGTGCCCGTCGCACCGGACCCTTCATGGCAGAAGGACGTGACTTCGTCCCTGACGGTGCTTCCGGCCGAGCGTCGGGCCCGGCTCCGGCAGCTGCTCGCCACCACCGAGGTGACCGGCCCACAGGAGGACCAGATCGCCACCGTGGTGGAGCACGGCTTGGACGAGCTGGTGCTGGCCGCCGCCGAAGCTGACGTGCCGCCGGCGCTGGCACTGGCGCGTACCGCCAACGAGGCATCCGCCTCGGCCGAGGCGGCGAGGGCCGTCGAGCCTGCGGCCTATGTGGCTCTCCTGCAGATGGAGCACGCCGGAGAGCTCACGGCCACCCAGGCCAAGGCAGTGCTGGCCGAGCTGCTCGAGCATGGCGGTGACCCGGCCGAGATCCGCCGGCGCAAGGGTTTCGAGACGCTCGAGGCCGAGTCGTTGGCCGGCGTGGTGGCCGAGGTGATCGCCGCCAACCCTGGCGAATGGGAGCGGTACCGGAGCGGAGAGGACAAATTGGCCGGCTTCTTCACCGGTCAGGTGATGCAGAAGACCAGCGGCAAGGCCGACGGCAAGGCGGTGGCGGCCGAGCTCCGTCGACTCAGGGGCTGAGGGGCTGAGCCAGCGGCACGAGCCACCTCGGCTGGCAGCTCCCGCCGGCGCTGTCGGCTCCCGCCAGGCGCTATCGGCTCCCGCCGGCGCGCTGTTACACCGGGATGGCAGCCTGCCGCCATGGCACTGGCTGCGACTCTCGAGGCTTCGACGAGCGGGGCGCTCGATCGGCTGGACCAGGCGCTCGAGATCGTCCGTTCCGTGGTGGCAGAGGTGGATCCCGACAGGGTCACCGGCGAGGACGCCTCGCTGATCCTCGAGCGGCTGGTCAAGATCGACCGGGCGGTGGCAGCCGGCCGGCTCGGATTCGCCCGACGGTCGGCGCAGTGCATGACGTGGCGCCAGGAGGGTCATCGCTCGGCGGCCGACTGGCTGGCCCAGAAGACCAAGAGCTCGGTGTCGGAGGCCATCTCTACCCTCGAGACCGCCAAGAGCCTCCCGGACCTGCCCACCACCTTCGACGCACTGCGTCAGGGGTCGCTGTCGGTGCCGCAGGTACGCGAGATCGCCGCCGCGGCGACGGTCGACCCGTCGTCGGAGAAGGACCTCTTGGAGGCGGCGGGATACCTGAGCCTCAAGGGGCTGCAATATCGGGCTCGTCTCATCAAGGCGACGGCTGTCGACGAGGACAAGCGCGCCGCCGGGCTGCACCGGGCCCGGCGCCTCCGGCACTGGCTCGATCCCGAGGGAGGCTTCAACTTCCACGCCCGCGTGACACCCGACAAGGGCGCGCAGGTCCTGGCCATGGTCAGGATGCGCGCCGAGTTCGTCGCCGACGAGGCGAGGATGGCCGGGTTGGCCCCCGAGTCCCAAGCCGCCTACGAGGCCGACGCGCTGGTGGCGCTCGTGACGGGCGACTATCGCCTGGCCACGTTCCACGGCCAGGTGGGGGGCCGGCAGCGAAGCGCCAACGTCGTGTACCACGTGAACCTCGAGGCGCTCCGCCGGGGCCGGCTCGAGGCCGGCGAGGTGTGCGAGGTCCCGGGGGTGGGGCCGGTCCCGCTGGCGACCATCGAGAACGTGGTGGGAGACGCGCTGGCCAAGCTGGTCATCGGCAACGGCGTCGACGTGACGACCGTGTGCCATTTGGGCCGGACGGTCCCCGCCCACGTCGAAACGGCGCTGGAAGCCCGTGATCGGGCCTGTGTGGTGCCCGGTTGCGACGTGACGCTGAGCCTAGAGATCGACCACTGGAAGGTTCCCTTCGCTGCCGGTGGGCCCACCGCCTTGTGGAACCTGAGTATGAATTAGTATGCCCTCTTCATGGGAAAAGAACTACGGGCTGGCATCTACACACGGATCTCTCTCGACGACGAAGGCCTCGCCCTTGGCGTCGACCGCCAACGCAAGGATTGCCACAAGCTCGCCACGGAGGCCGGATGGTCCGTAGCCGAGGAGTACGTCGACAACGACATCTCGGCGTATTCAGGAAAGCGACGCCCCGCCTTTGAGCGCATGCTCGCCGACTTGGGCGACGGCACGACCAACGCCATCGCCGTCTATCACCCAGACCGTCTAGCCCGGTCTCCGAAAGACCTCGAACGCTTCATCGACACCGTAACGACTGCCGGTGCACCAGTCCGCTTTGTCACGGGCGGTGGAGACCCGGCGACCGATGATGGGCTCCTCATGCTCCGCATCCAGACCAACCTGGCTGCCCATGAATCGGCCACCAAAAGCCGGCGGGTCAAGCGCAAGCTGCTCGAAGTGGCGGAGAGCGGCATGCCGCACGGAGGATCCGTCCGACCGTTCGCCTACGAACCCGACCGCATCACCATTCACAAGGACGAAGCCCGCATCTTGAAACAGATCGTAAAGCGGTTCCTGGCCGGCGAGAGCCTTCGGTCGATAGCCACCTGGCTCAACGAAGAAGGCATACACACTTCTTTCGGCGGCCCATGGGATACCCAGGGTCTCCGCCAGGTCATCACCAATCCCCGCTACATCGGGCTCCGGGTTCACTCAGGAAAGGTCATCGGCAAAGCGACCTGGAAGCCGATCCTCACCGAGAGCGAACATCGCCACATCCTCCTCCGCTTCGAGGAGATCAAGCTTTCTGGCCGCCGAACTGCCCGTCGCTATCTCCTCTCGGGCCTGCTGCGCTGCGGTCGCTGCGGAAACAGATTGTTCTCGGCGGCCCGGGTGAACCGTCGCAGATATGTCTGCAACTCCGGTCCGGACCACGGCGGCTGCGGGAAGATGACCGTCGTCGCTGGCCCCGTCGAAGAGCTCATCGCCGATGCCGTGCTC
>DATHCF010000131.1:0-6882 GCA_035319705.1 Acidimicrobiales bacterium
GAGCCCGCCGACGAGGACCGCCAGCAGCCCGAGACGGAACGCGGCGGATGCCGACGCCCGTCGCCGGACGTCGGCACCCTCCTCTCGCCCCGAACTGTCAGGGGTTGTCAGCTGACTCATGACGGTGGTCGATGCTGTGCCGTACCCAGGGGTACCGGCGAAGTCACGCCGCCGATGACTAACCCACGCGGTTGGAGAAATCCGTCGTGACGCGGCCGCCATCGGAGTGGCCCTGCGAGACGCCGTGCGAATCGCCGTGCGACGGCTGCGCCGAGGCCGCCGTGGCCGCGGCCGGAATTGACAGCGCCACCGAAGCAAGGGCCACGGTGAGGAAGCTCCGGACCCGCTTCGAAAGCAGCGTGTTTCGTGGTGTTTCGGTGTTCTCCATGATTACCCCCCCTGGCTTTGGGCTACAGTTGTCACGCAGGGAAGCGTATTCACTACGCTACGTAGTCAATAGGGCCCTTTGTCACATCTCGCACCGGCCGCTGCCATCCCTTCGGCCGGCCGGCCCGCCCCCTGGAAGGCTCGCTCCGGCCTGCAGCAGGCACCCGGATCGGGCCTGACGCCGGTCCCGCCGGCCAGGGCGCGAAACGAGCCGGCTCCGGGGAGCCGGCTCGTTGCTCGCGACGGTCAGGCTCAGTCTCGCCGCAAGGCGTCCTTCACCTTCTCTCCTGCTTGTTTCAGGCTGCCCTTGGCCTCGTCGAGGCGGCCGTCGCGCTCGGTCTCCCGGTCGCCGGTCGCCGCCCCGGCCACCTGCTTGGCGCGCCCCTGGAGCTCTTGCACTTCGTTCTTGGTTTTCTCCATATCGCCCATGACGACGCGCTATCCCGGGCACCGGCTGCCAAACGCGGCCCAGCCCGTGGGCCTTTCGCAACTCCCGCCGCCATTTCCGCACTCAGCGGTGCAGCACCACCGGTTGATGGCGTATCCCGGTGTGGCGGTTGCTCCTCGTCCACTCGATCGGTCCGGCCGACTCGATCTTGCGGAACCGGCGAAACAGCTCGTCGTAGAACACTCGGATCTCCAGTCGTGCCAGGTTGGCCCCCAGGCAGAAGTGCACCCCGTGGCCGAATCCGAGATGCGGGTTGGGTTGCCGGGTGATGTCGAACTCCATCGGACGATCGAAGACGAGATCGTCCCGGTTGGCCGATGCCTCCCACACCACCACCTTGTCGCCGGGGGCGATCCTCCTTCCGCCCAGGTCGGTCCCTGTCGTGGCCGTGCGCCGTTTGGAGGCGGACGGCGTCGTCCACCGAAGCACCTCCTCCACCGCCGGCGTCATCAACGCCGGATCTGCTCTCAGGGCGTCCAGCTGGTCCGGGTGGCCGAGCAGAGCGGCCAGACCTCCCGACATGGCGTTGCGCGTGGTCTCGCTCCCGGCGGCGAACAGCAGGCTGAAGAACATGAGCAGTTCGTCGTCGGTCAAAGCGGGCGGGTCCTCGTCGTCGAGGCGGGCACAGATGGCGGCCGACAGCAGGTCGTCGGCCGGCCGGGACCGTTTCTCATCTATGAGGGCCCGGGCGTAGCCCAACATGTCGAAGGGCGGTTCCCGGCCGAGCTCTGCGTCTCCCTGCCGGAAGTCGAAGGATGTCTCGATCGCCGAGAAGAGGCCGTGGCGGTCCTCTTCCGGCACTCCGAGCAGGATGCAGATCATCTGCATGGGAAGCTCGGCGGTCACCGCGACGAGGATGTCCACGACCTCGCCGTCCGCCACGTCGTCGAGCAGCAGGCCGGCCCGTCTCCGTAACTCGTCTTCCAGGCGACGAACGGTTCGCGGCGTGAGCTCCTGGCCGGCCAGCCGCCGTATGCGGGCGTGGCGAGGGTTGTCCATCATGTTGAGCACCACACCGGCCACCGGCAGGTCCTGCATGAGCGTGCCGCCGTACGGCCGTCTCCCGCCGCGCTCAGAGGAGAAGGTGAGCGGATCGGTCAGGACCGTCAGCACCTCCTGGTAGGTGGCCACCGACCAGAACCCTTCGCCGTCAGGGGTGTGGCTGGTGGGCCGGTGCCACCACACCGGCGCTTCGGCCCGATGGACGGCGAACAGCTCATGGGGGAACCCGGAAGCGAAGTTGTCGAGATCGGTGAGATCGATCCCGGCCAGTGCCTCGGACATCGGTCGGCTCCGCTCGGTCGAGGAGCGCGCCATGCTACCGAGCAGCGGCGCGCGCCGCTGCGGTGTGCGCGAGACGCCGCTTCGACCCCATACAAGCGTCGCCTCTAGTCTCGGCGGGTGGCGAGCGACAAGAGCTTGACCTCCCGGTCACTCGGCGTCTGGCGGATGCTGGTCGGACCGCCGCTGCGGACGCGCGAGGTCGGCAAGGAGCAGATCACTCCGGTCGAGGGGCTCTCCGCCCTTTCGCTCGATGCGCTCACGTCGGTGGCGTATGGGCCCGAGGCCATCATCGTGGTCCTGGCGGCGGCGGGGGCCGGGGCGCTGCACATCGTGCTGCCCATCACCATCGCCATCGTGGCGTTGCTGGCCATTCTGGTCTTCTCCTACCGCCAGGTCATCGGCGCCTACCCGGAGGGCGGGGGCGCCTACGCCGTGTCCCGAGCCAACTTCGGCCCCCGGCCGGCGCTGGTGGCTGCCGCGTCGCTCGTCGTCGACTACACGCTCACGGCGGCGGTGTCCATCGCCGCCGGGGTCGGCGCCCTCACCTCGGCGTTCCCCGGCCTGAGCTCGGCCACCCTGCCCATCTGCCTGGGCATCCTGCTCCTCGTCACCGTGCTCAACCTGCGCGGACTGGGAGAGGCGGCGCGTGCCTTCCTGTTGCCCACACTGCTGTTCATCGTCGGGCTGCTGGCCATCATCGCCGTGGGCCTGATCCACCCACTGGCATTGCAGACCGCCCAGCCCGGCCATTCCCTTCTCCCCACCACCGGCCTGCAGGCGGTCGGTGTGTTACTGGTGCTGAAGGCCTTCTCGGCGGGGTGCAGCGCCCTCACCGGCGTGGAGGCCATCGCCAACGGCGTGCCCCTGTTCAAACAGCCGCGTGTCCAGCGGGCCAAGCGGACCGAGCTCCTGCTCGGGGTCATCCTCGGCGTCATGCTGCTGGGGCTGGCCGTGCTGGCCCGGCGCTGGCACGTGGGGCCCCGCTCCGGGCAGACGGTGCTGAGCCAGATCATGGCCTATGCCGTGGGCCGGCACTGGGCGTACTACGTCGTCTCGCTCACCATCACCATCGTCCTGGCCCTGGCCGCCAACACCTCCTTCGGCGGTCTGCCGGTGCTGGCCAGCCTGCTGTCACGCGACGACTACCTCCCGCATCTGTTCTCGATGCGGGGCGATCGCCAGGTGTTCTCCACCGGGATCTGGGCCCTGGCCCTGATGTCGGCCGCGCTGCTCGTGGCGGTGGACGGCAACACGCAGACCTTGATCCCGCTGTTCGCCATCGGCGTGTTCACCGGGTTCACCTTCTCCCAGTCGGGTCTGGTGGTGCACTGGTGGCGCCAGCGTCCCCGCGGCTGGCGGGCTCGATCGGTGATGAACGGCACGGGGGCGCTCGTGACCGGAGTCGCCACCGTGATCTTCCTCATCACCAAGTTCACCGAGGGGGCGTGGGTCGTGGTGCTGGCCGTGCCCACCTTCATCTTCTTGTTCCTCCGCGTCCACGCCTACTACGACACGCTCGGACAGGAGCTGGGACTCGGCCAGGTGCCTCCCAAGCCCAGCGCCCGGCACGCCGCGGTGGTGGTGGTGCCGGTGACCGGCGTGTCCCGGCTCACCAAGCGGGTCTTGGACGAGGCCCTGTCGATCTGCCATCACGTGATCGCGGTGTCGGTGGTGATCGACGACGACACCGCCGACGACCGGGTGCGCCGGCTCGAAGAGCAGTGGGCGCAATGGGACCCCGGCGTGCCGCTGCGCGTGCTCAAGACGGAGTACGCCTCGGTGGTGGAACCCGTCGTCCACTTCATCGCCGAGCTGCGCTCCGACCCGTCGCGCCAGGTCGTCGTGCTCATCCCCGTCGTCATCCCGTCACGCATCCGCTACCGGGTACTGCACAACCAGCTCGACCTGGTGCTGAGCGCCGCTCTTCGCAGCTATCCGGACATCGTGGTGGCACGTGTGGCGCTGCCGCTGGGCACGGACGGGTGGTCCGGGGGCACGTCGCCCGGGCGATAGCGTACGAGCACGATGGGTTGTCTCGTGGCGGTCGCGCTGGCCTTGGCCGTCGTGTTCCTGGGCGTGGGCTTCGCCGTGCACCTGCTGTGGATCGCCGCCGCCGTCTTCTTCCTCTTCTGGCTGGCCGGCTTCGCCTTCGCCCGCGGCCGGCGCCACGGCGAGCGGCGCCGGCGCTACTGGAGCTGAGCAGGGGACCCGGACGGCGGAAGGCGGAAGGCCACTACGTTCTGGTCATGCCCCTTCCCTGGCAGAAGGACATGGCCGGCCGCATCGACCACCACACCCTGTTCGCCTCCTCTCTGGCCGGCAACCCCCTCGACGATCCGGCGGAGCGTCCGCTGTGGGTGTACGTGCCACCGGGGTACGACGACGACCTCGACCGGCGCTATCCGTCGGTGTACGTGCTGCAGGGCTACTCGGGCAACCTGGCCATGTGGGACAACCGCAGCGCCTTCCGCCTCACCTTCCCCGAGATGGTGGACGAGCTGTTCGCCGCCGAGTCGGCGCCGCTGTGCATCGTGGCCTTCGTCGACGCCTGGACGACCTACGGCGGTTCGCAGTTCGTGGACTCACCGGGCACCGGTCGATACCACACCTACCTCTGTGAGGACGTGGTTCCATTCGTCGACGCCCGGTACCGGACGCTGGAGGCAGCACGGCACCGGGGACTCCAGGGAAAGTCCAGCGGGGGCTTCGGGGCCATGATCACCGCCATGTCGCGCCCCGATCTGTTCGGCGGTCTGGCCAGCCATGCCGGCGACGCCCTGTACGAGTACTGCTACATCCCCGAATTCGCCAAGGCGGTGCGCTACCTGCGGGACTACGACGGCTCGATCGAGGCCTGGTGGAAGGACTTCCGGTCGCGGGTGGCCTTCACCAAGCCCGGCGACGACACCCTGCTCATGGTGCTCGGAGTGGCGGCCTGTTTCTCGGCGGAGGAGGACGGCACTCCGGTGCTTCCCTTCGACCCGGTAAACGGCCGCTTGCGTCCCGAGGTGTGGCAGCGCTGGCTGGACTGGGATCCGGTGCGGATGGTCCCCGGTCACGCCGACGCCCTGCGCAGCCTCCGGGCCGTCTGGTTGGACGGTGGCAAGTCCGACGAGTGGTACCTGGAGATCGGCGCCCGGGCCATGTGTGACGCCATGGCGGACATCGGTGTGGACGACGTGCACTTCGAACTGTTCGACGGCGGTCACGGCCGCATCGAGTACCGCTATCCCGCCGCCCTCGCCTATCTGGCCGAGCGCCTCTCCTGAGCTGCGTGCACGGCGCTTCGGTGGCGGCCGACCCCGCTAGTCGCTCTGGAGCAGGCGGACGCTCGGGGGCCGCCGGGGCGGGGCCAGGGGAGCGCGCGGTCCTCCTGTCTCGGTGAGGTGCCGGCGGGTGTCGGACCAGGCGGTGAAGGCCGTCATCGACTCCTCCGTCCATCCGCACGTGCAGCCCGCCGTCCAGGTCCCTTTGCGGCGGCGCACCATGGTGTCGTGGCTGGTCAGCTGTCCCCTGTCCATGGACCGGCCATTCCCAACTGCGCCGGGTTCCACACCCGGTCCCCGGCCTGCGCCGGCTCGCCGTGCATCACCTCGGTGTGGAGACGTCCGCGCAGGCGGGCCAGGGCAGCGAGCACCGGGAACCCGAGGGCCGCCACCATCACGGCGTTGCCCCCCGCCCGGAAGCTGTCGTAGGCGAGCGACGTGGCCAGGTAGTACCGCCCGAAGTGCTCGAGGGCCAGCCCCGGCGGCATGCCCAGGTGGAAGCCCAATCCCGGCGACGCCTGGTAGAAGGTCCAGTTCCACACGTCCATGGCGGCGCCGAAGCCGTAGCCGGCGACCACCCCGGTCACCGCCAGCACCACCACGTCGCGGCCGCTGGGCCGTCCGGTCCGCCCGCGGCCGGCCAGGCCGGCCAGCGCCCCGACCCAGCCCACGGCGAACAGCTGATAGGGGAGCCACGGCCCGACGCCGCCGGTCACTAGGGCCGAGACGAGAAGGGACACGGCTCCGAGGAGGAAGCCGTAGCCGGCGCCGAAGACGTATCCACCGCACAAGATGAGCAGGAAGATGGGGCTGAAGCCGCCGACGCCGGTGATGACCACGGCGCGCGCGGCGGCGTCGATGGCGGCCAGGGCGGCCAGCAGGGCGAGGCCCCGGGCGTCGAGCTGCCGGGCCGCCACCTCCACCGCCAGCAGCGCGGCGGCGGTGCCGAGACCGACTGCGGTGGTGGAGCCGGCGCCGGGGAGATGCCCGCCCACGAACGGCCACAGGAAGAGCAGCGCCCCCACCACGGACGCCAGTGCCGCGGCGACAGCGGTGG
Source organism: Acidimicrobiales bacterium (assembly GCA_035319705.1). Taxonomy (GTDB): domain Bacteria; phylum Actinomycetota; class Acidimicrobiia; order Acidimicrobiales; family UBA8190; genus UBA8190. The sequence continues at coordinate 6,443 of DATHCF010000131.1, forward strand.
TCCGCTTCACGAGTCACCTACCAGCGCCCGGCTCCGCAACGCGCCGCCTTCGAGGTGCAGAACCCGCTCTGCCAGCTCGTCGGCCAGCTCTTCGTCGTGTGTGGCCAGCACCACCGCGGCGCCGGCGTCGGCCAGGGCCCGCAGGGCGCCGGCCAACGAACGGCGGGCCGCGCCGTCCATGCCCCGGGTGGGCTCGTCGAGCAGGGCCAGCTTCGGCCCTCCGGCCAGCACGGCGGCCAACGCGGCGCGCTGGCGCTGGCCCACCGACAGATCGCGCGGGTCGCGATCGGCGATGGACGAAAGTCCGAGGAGGCCGAGCACGTCGTCGGCCTGTCCCGCCGTACCGGTCCACCTGAGGGTCTGCTCGACCTCGGCGCGCACGGTCGGCCGGTGGAGCAGGACCCCGGGCTCCTGGGGCAGATAGGCGACACGCCCCGGCC
>DATHCF010000132.1:0-5043 GCA_035319705.1 Acidimicrobiales bacterium
GGATGACGCGCATTTCAGGCGTTCGCCGAGGCTGTTGCGTTGACCGGCTGAGGACGCAGGTGTTCCGCGGCACCTGTAGTACGGCTCTACATGCAGAAGCTCGGGATGTTGACATGAATGGTTTCTCCCGGCCGAACCGCGGACGGTGTCCCGCTGATTGTTGAAGTATCAGCGGTGGCCACAGCTGGTGGATCAGGCTGCGGCCTGATCGTAGTTCTCGGGTGTGTCGGGCGTCGGCGTGACTTCGCGACGCAGGGCCTCGACGAGCTTGGGCATGTCGCGATGGCCCTTGACCCGTCGGAAGGACCGTTCGGCTTCGAGCATGCCCGCGGCCACCCAGCGCTTCTTCATCGTCCCGTCCTTCCAGCGGGTGACCCGGCCCGTGGTGCGCTTGGCGATGGAGATCATCGACTCGATGCAGTTGGTGCTCGTCAGCGTCAGAGCCAGCGTGGCTCCCACACCGAGACGTCGGACGCTGAACATGTCGGACAGTCCCTCGCGCACAGAAGCCGCGGCATCGGGATGATCGGCCTCGAGCTCGGCGGCCAGGCGCTGTGCAGCGGCGTGGCCCTTGGTCGCGTCGGGCTGGGCGAAGATGACGGCGAGACGCTTGTCGATCACGTCGGCCAGCTCCTTGGGCAGGTGACCAGCCACGTTGCGCCGCTTGTGCAGCGTGCAGCGTTGGACGACGGCCCGGTCGCCGAAGACCTTGGCAATCCCCGCGGCCAGGGCCTTGGAGCCGTCGATCACGCACAAGAGGCCTCTCGAGGTGTCGAGGCCCCGCTCGACGAGGTCAGCGAGCAGGGCGGTGACCACGGTCTTGTTCTCGGTGTCGCCGAGCCAGAGCCCGACGGGCACCTTGGTGCCGTCGGTGGTGATGACCAGGGCGACGACGACGCACGATCCGGCCACCTCGAGGCCGTCGATCATGAGGACGGCCACGTCGAGGTCGCCCAGATCACGGGCCATGAGGGTGGCCAGGGCCTTCTCGGTGGCCGCCACGAAGCGCCGGGAGACCGCCGACTTCGACGTGGCGCGCGACCGGGCGTCGAGGTCCTCGCCGAGCGGCTCGGCGACGTCGCCGTGGCGCCGGGTGGCCACACCGGCGAGCATCCGCTCGACCACCAGTTGGCGCAGCAGGTCCTCGGAGCTGAACACCTTCCAGGTGTCGAGCTGGACCTCCGCACCTTCGCTCGTTCGCCCCCTCGGGCGCTCGGTGCTGACCTTGCGTCCGCCGAGCACGACCGAGCCATTCGTCGTGCCGTGCCAGTTCCCGACGCGCTCGGCGCAGGGCACCTTGGCGTGCTTGGGCCCGATCTTCGACTCCATCTCGGCCTGCATCATCTGGGCCATGACGACCAGCCCGGTGGCCGAGGCGAACGCCAACAGGCCGTCCTTGACCGCGCCGGCCACCTCGGCCAGTGCCACGGTTGCTTCCAAGGGCAGGTCAGCGACACGGGCGGCTTCCTCCGCGTGCGCGACGTCGACAACAGGTACCTTCTTCTTCATCGGTGGTCCCCTTTCTGGGTGGTTCTGGCTTGGTCTCCTGAACACCTACCGCAGGGCAGGACTCAGGAGGGGGACCACCGCCTCACTTCAACAAATTCGGGGACACCGTCTAATACCAAGTCCCCCGGGGGGCTAGCCGGGCGGAGGGCTCAGTCGGCCTCCGCCTCGGCCAGCCGTGGCATGCCCAGTCTCTCAGGCGGTGGACCGTGCAGGCGGGCGGTCCACTTCTCCTCGATATGGCCGTAGCGCCAGACGAGGAGGGCCACAATCCAGGTCACCACGAACATGCCGACGATGACGAAGCCGGCCGTATTGATGTTGAAGTTGTACATGAAGCCCCAGAACCCGCTGGTCTGGCTCACACCGTGGTACTCCAGCGGCACCAGACTGAGTACCTCGATTCCGCCGATGAAGAAGCAGATGGCGACTGAGAGTCCGGTGATGCACAGGTTGTAGTACACCTTGCGAACCGGGTTGAAAAAGGCCCAGCCGTAGGCCATGTTCATGAACAACCCGTCGGTCGTGTCCATCAGCGTCATCCCGGCCGTGAAGAGGATCGGCAGGGCGATGATCGCCTGCCAGGGGATGTGCTCCGACGCCAACAGCGCCGTGGTTGTCAGAAGCAGGATCTCGGTCGCGGTGTCAAAGCCCATGCCGAATACCACGCCGACGGGGTACATCTGCCACTCCTTGTCGGTGACTTTCATCCACCGGCCGAAGAACCGGTAGAAGAAGCCTCGATTCTCGAGCTGGCGCTCCAGTTCCGCCTCGTCGTAGAGGCCACGCCGCATGGACCGGAATACCTTGATGATGCTGGCAAGGATGACCAGGTTGAGCGTCCCGATAAGGAACAGGAAGGCAGCGGAGACGATCGTACCGAACGTGCCGCCGAAGGACTCCAGCGACGAGTTGCTGTGGGTCACCGCCGGAAGGACCGTCTTCGCCGCGATGATGATGCCCACACCCATGGCGACCACGATCGTGGAGTGGCCGAGCGAGAAGAAGTACCCGAAACCGAACGGTCGCGGTTTGTCGGTTCCCTGACGTTCGTTCATCGCCTTGCGGGTGGTGTTGTCGATGGCCGAGATGTGGTCGGCATCGAAGGCGTGGCGCAAGCCCAGGGTGTACGCGGTCACGCTCAAGCCGACACCGAAGAACTTGTAGTGGGCCGGCAGCACGTAGGCGACGAAGACCGCGAACCCGATGATATGGAGGAGCAGGATCGACCCGTACATGCCGAGGACTCGTCGCTTCTCCGTCGGGCTCATAGCCCGAAACGACTCTCGGATCAAAAGATGCATGCTGAGGCGGGGCTGCGGTGTCGCGTTCTGCATGGTCTCCACTCCTCCACACTCGGCCATCCGGTCCGGCTGGGACCTTACCCATGATGCGAAGAACTAGCAATAGGTTGCAGCTCTTAGTTGCCTTGCTGAGCTATCATGGAGACGTAGGTTGGGAGGGTTGCAATGTCCACTGGGGTGACGGCAGAGTCGGTCGAAGACATCCTGACCCTTCTCCGCCAAGAGGGCGGTCGGGTGACCACATCGCGGCGCCTCCTCATCGAGGCCCTCTTTGACGCAGCGGCCGGCCACTCGACGGCCGAAGACCTCGCCGCCGAGGTCCAGGCGAGGGCACCTGATGTCCACCTGTCGACCATCTACAGAAATCTTGAGGAGCTGGAGCGACTCGGCGTCGTCACCCACACCCACCTTGGTCACGGACCCGCCACCTATCAGTTGGCCTCCTTCGCCCATGCTCACTTCATCTGTGAAGTGTGCGGCTCCCGCTTCGACGCCCCTGACGAGCTGTTCAGAGGGCTGGCGCGCTTGGCAAGACAAAGGCTGGGGTTCACCATCGACCCTCATCACTTCGCGATCCTGGGCCACTGCCACGATTGCGAGTTGCGGGCGAGATAGGGCAGATCCCAGATCGATGCCGGGACTGGGTCGTTCTAATCGTCAGCTCTCTGCACGAAGAGGGCACCGTCGCCGGTCCTACTCTGATTCCTTGGAGGCACTGGCATCACTCCTCGGAGTCCGTGATCCGACGGTCGAGGTGGGTCCCGTGGAAGCCAGGCTCCTGGATCATCTTGCGTCGCTCTTCCATGACCTCTTCAGCGTTGAAAACATGGTCAAAGACCTGCCCGTCCGATAGACGACGGAGGCGGTAGCCACTAGCGAGCACTTCCGCGACGGCAAATCCGGTCGTCCAGCGGCGAAGAAAGTGATTCCAAACACAGGCGACGGTTCCCGCTACCAGATGTACCTGGGAGCCGGCGACCTCATTCTCGAGAAGGCCACCTTCTGACTGAGCGGTGCGGGTCATGTGGGTTTTCTGGATATTGAAACATCGACCTTTGTGAGCTCAGCTTGAATACGGTTCAGATTTGCCTCGGCAGCAGGGCGACCTGGATGTGCGGTGCGGGCGTTCCGTCCCCCAACCAGCGGGTAGGTGGCCGTGTCATGGGTTAAACGACCAGGAAGAGCTGAGCCTGGCGAACCAATCCCGTGTCGGCAGCGTCCTTCTGTAGCGTGAAGGTCCTCAGCCGCGTCATCACGACCGCAGTCCCTCTCCTGCTGGGGATGTTCATTGTGTCGGGTTCGCCCTCAGCGGGCGCCGTCGTGGTGCCCAAGTCTTACGAGATTGAGGTCACCGGGTACCAGGTGGTCGGTGACGCCGGAAGTCGCGGCCCTGACACCGTGGTGGTCGAGGGACCGAGCGCGAAATTGCTGCGAGCTGCATTGGAGAGTTCACCACCCTTCACCACCAGGGCACTTTGTATGGAGGAGCTCAATCCCTTCTTGATCAGTGTGCTGCTGCGACGGGGAGTTCGTCCCACCATGATTGCCACGGCTGTCGATACCTGTGACGGCCAATACCTGATGGTCACGATGGGCAGCCGAACGACTGACGTGAAGGACGGATGCGCCCTGCAGTCTGCGGTGGTCGCCGTTTTGCCCCGCGGGCAAGCGAACGCGACCCGAATGGATGTGGCATGGGCCTGTTCGACGACGGCGGGATCCTGACACGGCGGATAGGGGTGCCACAGAACACACCGGGTACGAGACGGTTATTGAGGGCCTTCGACCGTGTGCCACTCTCCGTCGGCGTCACGAACCAACTCAGAATCGCCGACCTTGATTCGGGCTCCGGGCGCATGATCCACGAACTGCACCAGATCGGGTCGGAACCATGCGTCGCCGATCGCCTCATCTTCAAAGTGCACGTTCAACGCGATATCGTCCGGAGCCCCACCTACCACCGCCACGCCTGTCACGGATGGCGTGGTGAACCCCCAGCAGGGCCCGATTCGCCCTGCGTGCCCAGACGCGGTCGTCTCCTCAGACGGAACCATTCGGACGTTGTCTCCGAAGGAGATTGGGGATGTCTCCGACCCCACGATCCCATCTTGGCGAGGTGTGCCCGTCGGGGCAACAGGTCTAGCCCCGAAGCGTCGGTACTGGGCGCCCCGCAGTAGCGACGATTTGATGGCACCTCCACCCACCGAGGCGGCGGAGCCGCCGGCCGAGGCTG
>DATHCF010000133.1:0-4928 GCA_035319705.1 Acidimicrobiales bacterium
CTCGTTGGCCCCGTAGTCGGACTGGCTCGGTCCCTGGGTGATGCCCTGGGACGCGCCCGGCTCGCCGCTCTCGACGATGAGGGGCTGGGGGACGAACTGCGCCGCCGCCGGCGCCTGTCCGCAGTTGTCGGTCTCCATCGATTCGCCCACCGCACCGAGGTCGACCCCTTCGGACTGGGCCTTGGAAGATTCGCCGGTGTTGCCGGCCAGCGCCACCCCGAAGAGCGCGCCCACCGCCAGGGACCCTTCGTGTGGCCCTACCCACATCGACTGGGCCGAGGAGCTGCCCTGTGTCATGGCGTCGTCGGCGGCTGCCGGACCAGCGCCCAGAAAGCCGGCGACGCCCGCCGTCAGCAGAGCGGCCGACGCGGCAGCGAAGGCGCCGATGCCCAGGCGCAGCCCGGGGCTGTGCCTCCTCGTGGCGCCATGGCGCCGCCCCCGGGGTGTGCCGCTCGTCCCCATTGCCGTCCCCCTGCTGGTGCCCGGTCCGCCCCGGTCCCCGGCATCCGAAGCTACCGGTGACTGGCGGTCCCCGCTCGTCGGCTTGTGCCTGGAGAACGCTCCGGAGCCCACTTCCTTCCGGAAGTCTCGGCCAGGGGGCCGCGCGTATCACCCGGGTAGGGTGGGCACGAGCCGGTCCAGCCGCACCACGTCGCTGCCCGTCACAAAACGACGACAAAACGAGAGAACGAGAGGAAACCGCCGCCCATGGCGCCCTGGGGACGAGCCCGCAAGATGGAGCTGCTGGCCTCGATGGCCATGTTCTCGGCCTGCAGCCGGCGGGAGCTCGGTCAGGTTGCGGCGGTGGCGGTCCAAGGAGAGCTGCCCGAGGGCGCCGTGCTCACCCGCCAGGGCCAGAAGGGGGGCTTGGCCTACGTCATCGGCCAGGGCGAGGCAGAGGTGGTGCGCGACGGCCGGCGACTTGCCTCGCTCGGACCCGGCGACGTGGTGGGGGAGCTCTCGCTCATCGACGGCGAGCCGCGATCGGCCACCGTCCGGGCTCTTACCCCGTTGCAGGTGCTGGAGATCAACGCCGACGACCTCCGCCGTCTGTTGCGCAAGGCCCCGGGTGTGCGGCGCAAGCTGCTCGAGGCGCTGTCAGAGCGTCTTCGGAAAGCCGATCGGCTGCCCACCAGCCGGCTGTGAAGGGCGACGCTCACCCCTCGGGGTGGGCGTCGGCGAAGCGGACGAGCGAGGCCAGAAAGCGCGCCACGAAGCTGCGGGCGTAGGACAGCGCCAGCCGGCCCGTGCCGGGCACGAGCGGATCGAGCGATCCCGTCCACGTGATTCTGGTGCCGGAGCCGTCTTCTTCGAGCACCACATCGGCTCGGTAGCGGCGAGCCGGCATCCCCTTTCGAGCCTCGTATCCCAGATGCCGCGGCGGCTCGGAGGCGACGACCTCTTCGGTGCTGCCGAACGGCCCGACGGCGAGGCGTCGCAGCGCCCCGACACCGTTCGGCTCGGGCTGGCCGGGGCGCAGGAGAAAGGTGCGGCTCAGCATCGACCACCGCTTCCACTGCTCCACCTCGGACACGAGCCGCCACACCGTCTGCCGTGGAGCGGTGCTGCGGCCGGTCAGCTCGTAGCGCCAGCGACCGCCATGCGCAGACGGCGACAGCACGTCAGCCACCGAGATGCGTCTTGAGCGCGTCGAGCGCCTGCTGGTAGGTGGACTGGAACAGCGCCGCCATGTCGTCGGGTTCGATCTCCACCTCCCAGGTCACCTGCGATCCCGAGCCGCTCGGCACGACCGAGATGGTGGCCCTGTGGTTCACCACCGGCACGCCGGCCACGATCCGGTAGGTGATGGTGCGCGCCTCGTCGTCGCGCGACTCGAGGCGCTCGGTGATCTCCATCCCCGCCATCTTCAAGATGCGGTCGGGGCCGTCGACGATGCACGACTCGATGCCGGGGAACCAGTCGATGGAACCGAAGTCGCCCACCACCGCCCAAACCTGCTCCGGTGCCGTGCTCAGCTCTGCCTCGGCGCGTGCCTTGCTCACGTGTCCTCCGATCCCCGAACAGGGCCGCAGCATGCCACGAGCGGCAATGGCAGTTATCGTGCCCGCCCATGGACGCCCTCAGCACCGCCAAGCAGACCGCCGAGGCCCTCTTCGGCATCCCCACCGGCTTCATGATGGACGGCGCCACCTACGAACGTGGCGGCGAGATGGGCTTCGAGGGCATCGACTTCTATTTCCGCGGGAGGGGAGGGGTGCTCGGCGACGTGCCGGCCGAGGTGGTGACCGCCGCCATGGTCTACTTCCAGCCGGCCACCGTGGCCGCCGCATGGGAGCGCGGGCAGCGGGTGTGCAGCCCGGCGGAGGGGGCGCGGGCCTTCGCCGAGTGCGCGGCGTCCTGGGGCGAGGCCCACCTGCCCGAGGGTGTCGACTACGAGAGGCTGGCCGAGCTCGAGGGCAGGGTGGTCGGCTCCGCCTCGGTGGCCGGTGCACCGTTGTTCGCCGGCTGGCGCGCCCTGGCCGAGCCGTCCTCGCCGAAGGCGCTGGTGCTGCACCGGATGAACGCCTTGCGCGAGCTGCGCGGGGCGCTGCATGCCGGGGCCGTGCTGGCCGCCGGTCTCTCGCCGCTCGAGGCGCTGATGGTGAAGACGCCGTTCATGGTCGGGCTGTTCGGCTGGGAGGAGCCCCACCCCGACCCGGCCCCGCACAAGGCGGCGTGGGAGCAGGCCGAGGAGGGCACCGACCGGGCCATGGCCCGCCATCTCGGCGTGCTCGACGACGCCGAGCGTGACGAATTGGTGGACCTGCTGGCCGCCAGCCGCCAGAGCTGAGGCGGGGCGCCGAGCCGACAGAGCGGAGCGGAGCGGAGCCTCAGGCTCCTTCTTCGGCCAGGAGGGCCTTCACCTCGTCCAGCGAAGATCCTTCGTGGGGGACCACCATGGCGGAGGTCCGTACGTCGGCGTGGTCCAGCCGGGTCCCGCTGTGGCGCACCTCACCCACCAGGTCGGCCAGGGCGCCGGTGAAGGCCGCATCGTCGTCGCGCTCGATGGCGTCCATGAGCACGGCGTCGATCTCCTCCACCGCCGGCAGATCCGCGTCGGGGACCTCGTAGCGCCCTTCACCGAGAATGCGGACGATCACTTCTGCTCCTCGTCGTCTCCGCTCGGCGCGCTCGAGCCGGAGGGCAGCGGTCCCGCCGCCACCTGCGCCTTCAGGGCGGCCAGCTCGGCGTCGACCTGGCTGTCGGACGAGGCGGCGTCGAGCTGCGCCTGGATGTCGTCCTTCGGTCCGCCCAGCGCGTCCGGCAGGGCGCCCGAGTCGATCAGCTCGTCCATGGCCCCGGCGCGGGCCTGCATGTCGGCGATCTTGTCCTGGGCCCGCTGCAGGGTGACCCCGGCGTCGGCCATCGACTCCGAGATCCCCGACACGGCCTCGCCGATGCCGGACTCCGCCTTGGAGGCCTCGTAGCTGGCCTTGAGCGTCTCCTTCTTCGTGCGGAACTGCTCGATCTCGGCGGACAACCGCTGTTCGGTGGCCTCCAGCTGCTGCTGCTGCTTCTCGACCTGGTCGTGCTGGCTGCTCATGTCCTGCAGCTGCTGGGCCATGCCGGCGCGCCGTCCGAGCGCTGCGCGGGCGAGATCCTCGTTGTTCTGGGCCAGGGCCTGCTTGGCCTGGTCCTGGAGCTTGTCCGCCTGGGCCTGCAGCTGGCCGGCCTGGAGCTCGAGGCGCTTCTTGGCCGTGGTCACGTCGGCCAGGGCCCGGCGCACCTTCTGCAGGTTCTCCTGCTGCTTCTCGTAGGAGAGGTCGAGCATGTCGGCGGGGTTCTCCGCCTTGTCGAGCGCCTTGTTGGCCTTGGCCTGCATGATGGCCGACAGACGTTTGGTCACACTGCCCATGAATTCGCCTTTCTCCCCGGTGCGCCGGAAGCGGGGACCGGTCCCCGCCGAGCGACGATCACAGCACGTCGCCGCCCGCTAGTCGAGAGCACGTCCCGGAATCGTGGCGGCGATGCTGCGCTGCGAGCCGGACTCCGGCCCGCCGCCGGCCACCAGTGCCGCGAAGCGTTCGAGCACGACCGCTCCCCGGTCCTCACGTCGGTTCGTCCCGCCCGCCCCGGCCACGATGGCAGCCGCCCCGCCGTCGGCGACCTGCGCCTCGGCCGGAAAGGCGTGCACCATGGCGGCGGCCGCCTCCTCGTCCACCTCGAGGTGGAACTGCAGCCCCCAGGCGCGGACCCCGGCGCGAAAGGCCTGGGCCGGGTAGCGCTCGCTCGAGGCCAGCAGCACCGAGCCGGCCCCGAGCTCGAAGGTGTCGCCGTGCCAGTGCAGCACCTCGAGCGTTGGAGGCAGGCCGGCGAACAGCAGGTCGCCGCCGGCCTCGTCGGTGAGCCGGACCCGTCCCCAGCCGATCTCGAGCCCGGCTTCGCCTCGGAGGACCCTGCCGCCGGTGGCAGCGGACAGCAGCTGCGCGCCCAGGCAGACCCCCAGGGTGGGCACGCCGGCGTGGACGGCCGCTTGGAGGAGCGACAGCTCGCCGGCGCGGGTGGGAAAGCCGGGGTCGGCCGCCGCCGACATCGGCCCGCCCATGACGAGCAATCCGTCGAAGCCCGCCGTACGGCGTGGCACGGGGTCGCCGGCGAACACGCGGCACGTCTCCAGCTCCACCTGGTGGTGTCGGAGGGCCCGGGCCAGGGCGGCCGGCCCTTCGCACTCGACGTGCTGGACGACGAGACAGCGCGGCAAAACGGGGGAGCCCGATCGTTGGGCCACGGGGGCTGAGGATAGGCACCGCCGGTCCGGGACTTCCGGCTCTGGCCTCCCCCGCCACAGTCGGCCCAGCATCGGGGAATGGAGGAGGCGCCGACACGGAGGCGAATGCGGTGAAGGAACTCATCTTTCCTCGTTTCATGGTGCCCAGGGCGGAGCGCCACGCCGACAAGGAGGGCTTCGTCGACGTGACCTCAGAGGG
>DATHCF010000134.1:0-9331 GCA_035319705.1 Acidimicrobiales bacterium
GAGGACCTGATTGTCGGCGCCGAGCCGTTCTCGGAGCTGCCCCGGGTGTCGAAGGCGTTCTTGGAGGGAGAGGTCACCAAGCCGGTGGTGGACGTGGCCGGCGCATGACGACGCTGGCCGTCGCCCAGCTAGGCGCGCCCACCGCCGTGGTGAACAGAACGCTTCAGGGCTTCGTGGAAGAGACGGGCCCTTGCCAGGTGCTCGGCTGCCGTGGCGGTCCTCTCGGGCTCCTGCGCGGCGACCTGCGACCGCTGCGCCTGTCCGCTGAGGGCGATCCGCTCACCGAACGTTCAGACGCCCTCGTCTTGACTCCGGGCACGGCGGCAGCGCCGGGCGCATTCCTCGGCGCCGGCCGCCATCGGTTCGCCGAACCGGAGCTCGGCGCCGTCGTCGACGGGCTTCTGTCGGCCGGTGTCGACGGCCTCGCCCTCATCGGCGGCAACGGGACCATGTACCTGGCCGACCAGCTGGACCGGACCGCGGCACGCCGGCCAGGGCAGCGGCTGTCGGTGGTGGGCGTGCCCAAGACGGTGGACAACGACGTGGCCGGCACCGACCATTCGCCGGGCTTCCCGAGCGCGGCGCGGTTCCTGGGCCAGGCGGTGTGCGCTCTTGCACTGGACCAGCGGGCCATGGTCTCCATCGAGCAGGTTCGCGTCGTCGAGACCCTGGGGCGCGACAGCGGGTGGCTGGCGCTGTCCACCCTGTCGGCACGCCCGGTGGCCGGAGGTGCGCCCCATCTCGTCTACCTCCCGGAGCGGCCCTTCGATGAGGCGTCGTTCCTCGACGACGTCAGCTCGAACGTCGCTCGTCACGGCTCGGTGCTGGTGGTCGTGGCGGAGGGAACCTCGACCGGGACGGGCCCGAGCCAGTTCGACAATCCGGTGTTCGACCGTCCGCTCTCCGGCGGGGTGGCGCCGGGCCTGGCCAAGCTCGTGGAGGAGCGGCTCGGGCTGGGCTGCAGAGCCGAGGTGCTCGGCCTCCTCCAGCGTTGCGCCACGTGGGCCGTGTCGGCTGTCGATCGCCAGGAGGCCTACACCCTCGGCGCGGAGGCAGCCCGGCGCCTGCTCGGTGGTGACAGTGGGGTCATGGTGGGACTTCCCGAGCGCGGCGGCGGCCCCCCGGCCGCCACCGCACCGACTGTCGTTCCGTTGGGCGACGTGGCCGGACGAACGAAGCGGGTGCCCTCGAAGTGGGTGCCGGCTCCGGAGGGTGAGTCGGAGGAGTTCCTGCAGTGGTTGACGCCACTGGTGGCCGACGGCGAGGCCGACGACCGGTGAGCTCCGGTCAATCGACCGGGACCAGTGCGTTGCTCCGTGCCACCGAGGCGTACCACGACGCACTGGGCTTGGCCCGTCGCTCGAAGTTGCGGCGGTCGACGCTGAAGAGCCCGAGGTTGGAGTGGTAGCCCCGATGCCACTCGTAGCTGTCGAGAAGGCTCCACACGAAGTACCCGCGGACGTCGATACCGTCGGCGATGCAGCGATGCAGCCCGCGTAAGGCCTCGCTCAGGAACTCGACTCGCTCGGCGTCGTCGAGCGTGGCCACCCCGTTCTCCGTCACCACCACGGGAATGCCGGTGACGCGGGCAGCCCGGCGCACGGTGTGCTCCACCACCTGGGGCCAGAACTCGAAGCCGAGCTGGGTCAGCCGCGCCCCGGGTTCGGGGGGCAACTCGCCCTGCGGGCCGAACACCCTGCGCTCGTAACACTGCACCCCGATGAAGTCGTCTCCCTCGATCGCTTCGAGGAAGGTGTCCTCGATGATCTTCTCGGCGGCGTCTCTCACCTCCTCGCCCCCGGGAGCCGCCACCATCTCTTCCATGGAGAGCGTGAGGCCGACTGGGAAGGCGCCGGGACCCGAGCGCATGGCCTCGACCGCCAGCCGGTGGGCGCGCACCATGGCTTGGTTCACCTCCAAGTGCCGGCCCAGCTCGTCCTTGAGGCCGGGCGGGTAGATGCCCACCGAGTAGCCCAAGGCGGCCACCACGTTCGGTTCGTTGATGGTGCACGCCCGGCCGATCAGGTCCCCGAGGTGTCGAGTGGCCCGCTCGACGAAGTGGGCGAAGCGCTCGGGCGCGTCCGCCGCCTCCCAGCCGCCTCGCTCGGCCAGCCAGCGCGGCGTGGTGAAGTGGTGGAAGGTGACCACGGGTTCGACGCCCGTTTCGTGGCATCGGGCGCACATGCGCCGGTAGTGCTCGAGCGCAGCCAGCGACCATTCGCCTTCGGCCGGCTCGATGCGGCTCCACTCCAGGGAGAACCGGTAGGCGCCCAGGCCCAGCTGGGCGACCAGATCCACGTCCTCGGGCCAGCGATGGAACGAGTCACAGGCGTCCCCACTGGACGCCGGGCAGCCCGAGCGCGGGTTGTGCTCCCAGTCCCACCAGTCGTTGTTGGTGTTGCCGCCTTCGACCTGATGAGCGGCCGAGGCCACTCCCCATACGAACCGCGCAGGGAACTCCAAGGAGTCAGCCCGCTCGGCCGCTTGCCCCGTCACGGGACCAACGGTATCGCCCGGGTCCTTTCATCAGCTTGGACATTTCGGCCAGGACCCGCAGCGTCTACCGTTTCTGGTGCCATGGGGGGGACCGCGATCGACGCGCCCGGCGGGGAACCACTTCAGCCGGCCACCACCGCACAACAGCTGGTCGCCGAGGGCCCCCCGTCGTCCGCCGAGCCCGAGGCGCTGTTTGCCTTCGCCGTCCCTGACGAACTGCTGAAGGAGGCCGTGGCCAAGAGCCGCCACGCCGAGGCGGTGGCCGACATGAAACTCATGCCGGGGGTCGGCGAAGGCAAGCCCCCGCCGTTGGTCGGCATCCTGCGTTCGAGCGGCTTCGCTCCGCTGGTCCTGCTGACGCTGGCGGCGGTCGTGCCCGGAACCTTCAACAACGGCGTCAACCTGGTCGGCAACAGCCTGGAGAAGTCGTTCCACCTGAGCGACAGCGGCCTCGGCGCCTTGGTGTTCGTCGTCTCGGTGGCGCAGCTCGTGTGGGCGGTTCCGCTGGCGGTGTGGGCAGACCGGCGCAGCCGCAAGGTGGTGGCCGCCACCGCCCTGCTGATCTTCTCCGTCGTGGGGCCGCTGATGGGGCTCGCCCCCAACGTGTGGTGGTTCCTGTTCTTGTATCTGATCGTGTCGGTTGGCAGCGGGGTCAACCAGACCGTTCACAACTCCTATCTGGCTGACGCCTACCCGACGGAAGCTCGCAGCCGCGTGTTCTCCTGGCACTACCTCTCCGACCCGGTGGCCCAGACGGCGGGGATCCTCATCTTCGGCCACGTGGTCTCCTACACCCACAACTGGAGGTGGGGGCTGGTGGTGGCGCTGGCGGGCGTACCCATCGCGCTGGCGGTGTTCGGGCTCCGCGAGCCCGACAAAGGGACCAACGAGTCCAGCCACATACTCAAGGCCTCGGGCATGGACGTGCATTCCCAGCAGGAGGAGGCGCCGCGCGTCCTGCTCGGCTCGGCTGTGACACGCCTGCTGCGCATACGATCGCTCTACTACGAGCTGGTGGCCGTGGCCGTGCTCGGCTTCGTGGGGATCAGCTCGACCCTGTTCGGCAACCTCTTCTTCGTCCGGGTGTGGCACCAGGACACGGCTCGGCGCAGCGACATCTATTCGGTCATCGGTCTGGCGGCCTTCTTGGGCCTACCTCTCGCCTACACCGTGGGGGACCGTCTGTTCCGGCGTGCTCCACAGGCTCCCCTGGTGCTGGCGGGGATCTGCATCACCATGTACGGCCTTTTCTTCACCATCTCCCTCTACATGCCACGGCTCTGGCTCGTGGTGGCCTTCCAGTTGCTCGCCAACGCCGCTGTCGCCCCCATTGCCATCGCCATCTTCCAGACCCTGGCGGCCACCGCACCGCCGGAGATGCGCTCGATCTGCTTCGCCATGTTCGGGGTCTACTCGGCGGTCTTCGGAGGCTTCGCCGGTGGGGTGATCCTCGGGGCGATCAGCGATGCCTCGAACGTGAGGACTGCCCTCACCTTCATCGGGCCGGTCTGCGCTATCGGCGGCTTCCTGCTGGTCATCGGCTCGCGCCACGTCCGGCGCGACATCACGCTGGTGATCGAGGACGTCCTCGAGCGCTACGCCGAGGGCAAGAGGCGACAGGCCGGAGGGGCGATACCCGCCCTGCAGATCCACAACCTCGATTTCTTCTACGGCAACCAGCAGGTGCTGTTCGACGTGAATCTCGAGATCGGCCAGGGCGAGATCGTGGCCCTGCTCGGCACCAACGGAGCGGGCAAGTCCACGCTGCTGCGGACCGTCGCCGGCCTCGATCATCCCCACCGTGGGGTGATCAGGATCTTCGGCGTGAGCAGCACCTACCTCGAATCCGAGCAGATCATCGGGCTGGGTGCGGCACTGATGGTTGGTGGCAAGATGACCTTTCCCACGCTCAGCGTCAGGGAGAACCTTCGTGTCGGCGTGTACTCCTTCCACCGCGAAAGAGCTCGCACGGCGAGCGCGCTCGACGAGGCGATGGGAATGTTCCCCGAGCTGGTCCCGCGGCTGGACCAGCCGGCCGGGACCCTGTCGGGCGGTGAGCAGCAAATGGTGGCCTTGGCTCGGGTGATGATGACCAAGCCGAGGCTGTTGATGATCGACGAGCTGGCCTTCGGGCTGGCCCCCAAGACCGTCCAGCGCCTCATGGAGATCGTCCGGCAGGTCAATGTCGAGGGGACGACGGTCGTGCTGGTCGAGCAGAGCGTCAATCGCGCCGTCACCATCGCCCAGCGGGCGGTGTTCCTCGAGCGCGGGGAGGTGCGCTTCGACGGGCCAGCCGCCGAGCTGGTCGAGCGCGGTGACTTGCTTCGTCCCGTCTTCCTGGCTGGCGCGGCCAGCGAGAGCCCGAGCTGAAGGTCACAGTCCCAGCGCCCACGTCGCGATGCCGAAGCTCTCGACCGGCGGAAAGCGTCCGGCTTGCCGCGGGCGCGGACGCGGGACGGTTGGGGAGAAGAGTGACGACGATCACCACACCGACGAGAGCGACCATGGCGCCGACCAGCACTGCCAGGTCCATCCCGCTGAGAAACGCTCTCCTCGCCAACGCCTGCAGGGCGGCGCCCTCCGATCCGCCGACGTGCTGGCCGAGGGCCAGAGCAGCACCGAGTGAACCTTGGACGGTATGCACCACCGACGGCGGCACCCGGTGCTCTACCAGGACCGGAGACAGCCGGCTCTGGTAACGGCTGTTCAACAGGCTGCCTAGGACACCGACTCCCAGTGCACCGCCGACCTGAAGGGCGGCACTATTCGTGGCCGATCCGATGCCGGCCCGAGCGCGCGGCAACGAGCCCATCACCGATTCGGTGGAGGGGGCGAATGCCAACCCGGCGCCGATCCCGAGCAGGAGGAAGGCCGGCACTGCTCCCGCATAGCCTCCGCCTGCGGAGGTGCGCGACAACAGGGCCAATCCGGCGGCGATCCCGGCCATGCCGAGGGCGACCGGCGGCTTGGTCCCCAGGCGCCTGGCCGCCAGCGCCGACAAGGGAGCTGCCACCATGAGGATGAGGGCGATGGGGCCGATCCGCAGGCCGGTGGCAAAGGGGCTGTAGCCCAAGGAGAACTGAAGCCACTGAGTCAGCAAGAACAGCAGACCGGACAGTGAGAAGAGGACGAGGGCCATGGCTGACATGGCGGCGGTGAATCGGCGCGAGGAGAAGAACGCCACGTCCAGCATCGGGTGGTCTGATCGGCGTTCCACGAAGACGAAGATGCCGAGGACGACCGCCCCGGCGCACAGTGCGAGGACGACGGGGCCGGACGTCCAGGTCCTCACGGGCGCCTCGATGATGCCCCACAGGAGCAGTCCCAACCCGAGCGTCGACAGCACCGACCCGGTCGGGTCGAGCCGGGTCGGCGACGGGTTCTTCGACTCAGGGACGAGCCAAGCCGAGGCCAGGAGCCCGGTCAGCGCGATCGGGACGTTCACGAGGAACACCGAGCCCCAGAAGTAGTGGGCGAGGAGCCAGCCCCCCGTGATCGGGCCGAGTGCCACGCCCAGCCCGGTCGTGCCGGACCAGATCCCGATGGCCTTGGCCCTGGCCGACTCCTCGACGAAGACGTTGGTGAGGATGGAAAGGGTGGAGGGCATGATGGCTGCCGCGCCGATCCCCATGAAGGCCCTGGCCACGATGAGGCGGTCGGGGCTGGGTGAGAAAGCGGCCGCAGCCGAGCCCAGGGCAAAGAGCGCCAGCCCGCCACTGAACACCCTCTTCCGGCCGATCCGGTCGCCTAGGCCCCCCAGGGTGAGCAGCAGCCCGGCGAAGACTACGGCGTAGGCGTCAACCACCCATTGCAGCTGGCTGGACGTGGCGTGGAGGTCGCGCACGATGGTCGGCAGCGCCACGTTCAAGATGGTGCTGTCGAGGTTCACCACCAGGAGGCTCACGCACAGCACCGCCAGTACCGCTCCTCGCCTGGCCGAGGACACGCCCTTCGCTGCGCGGTCCCAGCCTCGGGCCATGTCGCATCCACCTCCTTCCCCCTACGGTCAGGCTTCGCGACGGGTCGGACCGGCGACAGGGTCGACGGTCCCAAGGGTGGTGCCTGCTCGCCGTTGCTGCCCCCCACCGCCCAAGGGCCGTTTGCCTCTTTTGCCCTCCCGGCTTGCGTCTCACGCTTTTAGTAGAGGCTTTCGATGGAAGGGGGTGTGTTTCGTGGCCAACCTTCGTGAATCCGAGGAAATGGAACGTGAGGTTTTCGACGTCGTCCGCCAAGCGGAGGAGTCGATCCTGAGGGCCGGACGTGCCTGGGCCAAGGCAGTCGACGATGCATTGCCTGTCAGGCTTCCTGTCCTGCACCAAGTGGTGAAGGGTGCGTTCGACTTCAGCGAGCAAGTCCTGGCGGCTCAGAGGGAGTTCGCCCAGGCCATGCTCAAGGCGACGCGTCCAGTGGCGAAGCCCGCACACAGGGCGCCGACGACGGTGGCACCACACGGGGCACCCAGGACCCGCAAGGTCGCCTGATCACAGCACGCGGTATCGGTCGGCTCCGGTAAAGCTCGTGTCTATGACCGGCCGACCGCTACCACGCGTCCCCCACTGGATTGCCGGTGGGCCTTGGCAGGGGTCGTCTGAATTGGACGGCCCGGTGTTCGATCCCGCTACTGGTGTCGTGACAAAGCAGGTGGCTTTCGCCTCGGTTGAGGACGTCGACGCCGCGGTGGGCACAGCGGCGAAGGCGCAGACGGAGTGGGGAGCCACGTCCCTGGCCGAGCGAACGAGGGTGCTCTTTGCATTCCGCCAGCTCATGGCCGAGCGGTCGGCCGAGTTGGCCGAGATCATCACTTCCGAGAACGGCAAGGTGCTGGCCGATGCGGGCGGTGAGGTGGCCCGAGGGTTGGAGGTCGTCGAGTTCGCCTGCGGCATCCCCCAGTCGATGAAGGGATCCTTCTCCGAAGGTGTCTCCTCGAATCTCGACGTCTACTCGGTGCTCCAGCCCCTCGGAGTGGTCACCATCGTGAGCCCGTTCAACTTCCCTGCCATGGTGCCGTGTTGGTTCTTCCCCATCGCCATCGCCACCGGCAACGCCACCGTCCTGAAACCCAGCGAGAAGGACCCTTCGGCGGCCAACTGGATGGCCGCGCTCTGGGCTGAGGCGGGCCTTCCGGCCGGGGTGTTCACCGTTGTCCATGGCGACGGGGCAGTGGTCGACTGTCTCGTCGACCACCCCGAGGTGAAAGCGGTCTCCTTCGTGGGCTCGACTCCCGTGGCCCGCATCGTCTACGAGCGGGCTGCCCGGGCCGGCAAACGGGTTCAGGCCCTGGGCGGGGCCAAGAACCACATGGTCGTCCTGCCCGACGCCGATCTCGACCTGGCGGCCGACGCCGCCGTGAGCGCCGGCTTCGGCTCAGCCGGTGAGCGTTGCATGGCCGTGTCGGTGGTGGTGGCCGTCGGCGAGGTGGGTGACCGGTTGGTGGCCAAGATGGCCGAGCGAATCGCCACGCTCGTCGTCGGCGACGGCCGCGGTGGCGCCGACATGGGCCCCCTCATCACCAGGGACCACCGCGACCGGGTGGCCGGCTACCTCGACGTCGGCGTGGAGGCCGGGGCCAGATTGGTGGTCGATGGTCGCGCCGTGGCGCCAGCAGGTGATCCGGGCGGCTTCTGGCTCGGTCCGACGCTGTTCGACCACGTGACGCCGGACATGCCCCTCTACACAGACGAGATCTTCGGGCCGGTTCTCTCGGTCGTCCGGGTCGGCTCATTCCATGAGGCCCTCCAACTGGTGAACCGGAACCCCTATGGCAATGGGACGGCCATCTTCACCAACGACGGCGGAGCTGCCCGGCGCTTCCAGTCCGAGGTGGAGGTCGGGATGGTGGGGATCAACGTCCCCATCCCCGTGCCGGTGGCTTCCTACTCCTTCGGTGGCTGGAAGAGCTCGCTGTTCGGGGACACCCATGCATACGGTGCCGACGGCGTGCGCTTCTTCACCCGCGTGAAGGTGGTGACCAGCCGGTGGCTCGATCCGAGCCACGGCGGGCTGAACCTGGGGTTCCCCCAGCAGGACTGAGGCTCGAAAAGGAGTCTTTGGTCCTGACCGGTCGCGCGACGGCTGTTTGCTGACCTTCTCCCCTGTCTCGGACCGCCAGGTTGCATTCACAATGGGGCCGTGGCCGACAAGGCGTCACCCGTCGGTGTGCCGTCCCGAGAAGAGGTGGCCGAGGAATCCCTGAAACCCGAATGGGTGGAGCGGGCGAAACTCAGTTACCACACCGTCGAGCTGCTCGGTGCCACCGGCAACATCACCGAAGCCGATGTTGCGCCCATCATGAAAGGCGCCATCGACATTCACGTGCATGGATACCCCGAAGCGCTGGTGGACACCGGCTGGGACTTCGCCGAGATCTGCCGAGCCGGGTACGACGCCGGGATGCGGGCGATCTGCTGCAAGAGTCACTACGTCGACACCGCTCCCATGGCGTACTTCGTCCAGCAGATCATGGACGCCTATGCCAAGGAGAGCGGACGGACCGACCGCTTCCGGGTCTTCGGGGGTGTGGTCCTCAACTACTCGGTCGGCGGCTTGAATCCCGTCGCAGTCAAGACGTCACTCAAGCTCGGAGGTAAGTGCGTGTGGTTGCCGAGTCACGACGCAGCCCACCACCGACAGGTGCTCGGCGAGGAAGGCGGCGTCGAGATCGTCACTGCGGAAGGGGAGCTCGTTCCGGAGATGCACCAGATCTTCGACTTGGTGGCCCGGCACGACGCCATTTTGGACACCTGCCATCTCGGCACGTTCGAGCGCTTCGTGGTGATCTCGGAAGCAAGAAAGGCTGGAGTGGAGCGCGTTCTGGTCACGCATCCTCAGTTCAGCG
>DATHCF010000135.1:0-2953 GCA_035319705.1 Acidimicrobiales bacterium
GCTCGTGCCGAAGTAGTCGATCTGCTCCTCTGCCGCCAGCCGCCACAGGCGCCCGGGGTCGGGCCACATGGGGTCGCCGTCGTAGCAGACGACGCCGGCGCCCACGAGCAGACCGCCGACGAGGAAGTTCCACATCATCCACCCGGTGGTGGTGAACCAGAAGAAGCGCGACCCCGGCCCGAGGTCGCTGTGCAGGGCCAGCGCCTTCAGGTGCTCCACGACGATGCCGCCGTGCCCGTGCACGATGGGCTTCGGCAAGCCGGTCGTCCCCGACGAGTACAGGATCCACAGCGGATGCCCGAACGCCACACGCTGTGGTTCCAGCTCCGCGGGCTCGGACAGCAGATCGGACCATCCCAGGTGTTCGGCGGAGCCTGGATGCCGCGGCTGCGGCGAACGCCCGCCGGATCGGGCGCCGGCGTCGACGGGCACGGCCACCGTGGCGCGCAGCCCCGGCAGTGCCGCCTCGAGCTCCGTCCGTTTGCCGGCCAGGTCGTAGTCCCGGCCGCCGTAGCGGTAGCCCTCGGCGCAGATGAGCACCTTCGGGGCGATCTGGCCGAAGCGGTCGGCCATGCTGGCGGCGCCGAACTCCGGCGCGCAGCTCGACCACACGGCCCCGAGCGAGGCGGTGGCCAGGAAGCCCACCACCGCCTCCACCCCGTTGCCGAGAACGGCGGCCACCCGGTCCCGGGTCCCCACGCCGAGCCGGCGCAGGCCGGCGGCTGCCGCGCCGGCCCGGGACAGCAGTTCGCCGTAGGTGAGGCTCCGGCGCCGGCCGTCCTCGGACACCGCCACCACCGCCGGCGCCTCCCCGGGGTGGCGGAGGACCTGTTCGACATAGTTGAGCTCGAGGCCGGGAAACCAGCTGGCTCCTTCGGCGCCACCTGGGCAGCGCAGCACGGTGCTCCGGTCGCCGCCGCAGGGCAGGTCGAAGTAGTCGACCACCGCCGACCAGAACTCGGGCAGGTGGTCGACCGACCATTGCCAGAGCTCCGGGTAGCCGGTGAACACGAGCCCGCGCTGTTCGGCCAGCCAGAGCATGAAAGCGGTCATCCGTGCCCGCCGGACGCGCTCGAGCGACGGCTGCCAGAGAACGGTTCCCTCCTCGACCGTTTCCTCCACGCCGCGTTGGGCCACGCGACCAGGTTAGAAGTCGCGCCGGGAGGGGGGTCCGGTCCTCAGGTGACCTGTTCGGCCAGCAGCTGCGTGCGCAGCTCGCTCTTCACCACCTTGCCGGTGGCGTTGCGGGGCAGCTCGGCGGTGACCTCGATGCGCCGCGGCACCTTGTAGTCCGCCAGATATTCGGCGCAGTGCTCGCGCAGCTCCTCGCCCGATACGACGGCGCCCGGTCGGAGCACCACCACGGCGGCCACGTCCTCGCCCAGCACCGGGTGCGGGATCCCGACCACGGCCGCCTCGCGCACCGCAGGGTGGTCGAGCAGGACAGCCTCGACGTCGGCGGCGTGGACGTTGTTGCCACCTCTGATGATGATGTCCTTCTTGCGCCCGACGATGTAGAGGTAGCCGTCGCCGTCCATACGGCCCAGGTCGCCGGTGTGCAGCCAGCCGTCCTTCCAGGTGGAGGCGGTGGCGTCGGGATCGCGGTAGTACTCGCGCTGACGTCCCGACATGCGCAGCAGCACCTCACCGACCTCCCCCGGCGCCACCTCCTCGCCGTCGTCGTCGACGAAGCGGACCTCCAACGGAGCCATGGGCTGGCCAACCGACCCGATGCGCTTGAGCGCCTCGCCCTTGGGCATGGCGCAGTAGGCGGGCCCGGCCTCGGTCATGCCGTAGCTGTTGGAGACCGCCGCCTCGGGCATGCGCTCCTGCATGGCCCGCAGGGTGGCGGGATGCAGCGGGGCGCTGCCGATGGCGCACAGCTCGACGGAGGACAGCTCGGCCTCGGCAAAGCGGGGATGGGCGACCAGGAGCTCGGCCATGGAGGGGACCAGGAACACGAACTGCGGGCGGCGCTCCTCGACCACTTCGAGCCACCTTCCGGCGTCGAAGCGCGGCTGGTAGATGCCGTACAGCCCGAGCTGCATGGGGTTGTAGATGAAGCCGATGCCGGCGAAGGTGAACAGGGGGCTGGCATGCAGCCAGCACGCCCCGGACAGCGTCGGATTCGGCGCGCCCGGGATGAGCGCCACGTTCCGGTGACGGATGGCCACCCCTTTGGGGGTCCCCGTGGTACCCGAGGTGTACAGGATGTCGGCCAGGTCGTCGCCCTCGAGCGGCACCTGGATGCCCGAGGAGTCGCCGGAGGCGGCGGCCGATCCCCAGGACCAGGCCGGATCACCCGTCTCCGGGCTGTCGGGGGCCACCACCACCCTGCGGACCGACGCCAGCACCGTCTCGAGCTGATGGGCGCTCGGGGCACGAGCCTGGTCGCACAGGATGACCGCCACCTCGGCATGTCCCAAGAGGCGCGCCAGCTCCGGCTCGGAAAGACGGGTATTGGTGGGCACGGCCACCGCACCCGCTTTGTGCACGGCCGAGTAGGCGACCATGAAGCGCAGGGCTTCGGGCGCCTCCAGGTACAGAGAGACCCGCTCGCCCTTGGCCAGTCCTCCCGCCACCAGAGAGTGGGCCAGGCGGTTGGACTCCATCTCCCACTGGGCGAAGGTCATCTGACCGCCGTCGACCACCACGTAGGCCACCTCGTCGGGGAAGGCGCCGGCCATGGCGCGCAGGTGGTCGGTGAGGAGAGTCATCTCCTCACATGCCCCCGTCGAGGGTGGCGGTACGGCGGGTGAACCGCCAGCCGTCCTCGGTGCGCACCAGCTCGTCGTGGTAGCGGCCGCTGCGATCGAGGCGGGTGGTCCGCTCGTCCGGTGCCGCGTCGGGCTTGGGGCGCTGCAGCACCATGACTGTGACGTCCTGGGTGGCCCGGTCGCCGTCCACCTCGACGACGGCGTCGACGGTGACGTGGACGATGCCGTACGGCACG
>DATHCF010000136.1:0-2973 GCA_035319705.1 Acidimicrobiales bacterium
GTGCCACCGTTGGTGTCGCACAACACCAACGTCTCCGCTCCGGCATCGGCGGCCGCCCGCAACACGCCGAGCGAGAACTCCGGGTTGTCCCGATACCCGTCGAAGAAATGCTCGGCGTCGAAGAACACCCGCAGGTCGTGCGATCGCAGGAAGGCCACCGAGTCGCCGGCCATGGCCAGTGCCTCCTCCAGGGAGGTGCGCAGTGCCTCGGTGACGTGCAGGGCGGAGGCCTTGGCCACGATGCAGACGGCTTCGGTGTTGGCCTTCACCAAGTGGCGCAGGACGTCGTCGTCCTCCGCCATCACGCCGGCCCGGCGCGTCGACCCGAAAGCCACCAAGGTGGCGGTGGAGAGGCGCAGTTCGGCGGGGGCACGGGCGAAGAACTCCTCGTCCTTGGGATTCGCCCCCGGCCAGCCGCCTTCGATGAAGGCGACGCCGAGGTGATCGAGCTGCTCTGCCACCCGGAGCTTGTCTTCGACGGTCAGCGACAGTCCTTCCTGTTGCGAGCCGTCGCGCAAGGTGGTGTCGAAGATGTCGACGGACTCGGGGAGCTCGGGGAGCTGGTGCCCGTGGCTGTGGTGGCGGTGCGGGTGGGCGGCCTCGGCTGCGGACCCGGTGGAAGGCTCAGGACACACGTTCGAGCCAGTCCTTGTACCGGTCCACCTCGCCCCGGACGGCGGCGAAGAACGTCTCCTGCAGCTTGGTGGTGACGGGACCGGGCCGGCCGGTGCCCACCACCCGGTCGTCGACCTCCCGGATGGGCACGACCTCGGCGGCCGTGCCGGTGAGGAAGGCCTCATCCGCGGTGTAGAGGTCGGTGCGGAGCAAGGCCTCGTGCGCCACCTCGTAGCCGAGGTCGGCGGCGATGGTCTCCACCGACATCTGGGTGATGCCGGCGAGCGCCCCCGATTCCGAGGCCGGCGGGGTGATGATGCGCCCCCCGCGCACCACGAAGATGTTCTCGCCTGTGCATTCGGAGACCCGGCCGTCGGGAGCCAGCATGAGCGCCTCGTCGTAGCCGGCCTTCAGCGCCTCCACCTTGGCCAGCGAGGAGTTCACGTACATGCCGGTTCCCTTGGCAGCGGTGGGAACGGCGTTGGGGTCATGTCGTTGCCACGACGAGACCTTCAGGCGGATGCCGTTTCGGACCCCCTCGTCGCCCAGATACGTCTCCCACACCCAGGCGGCGATGGCCACCCGCACGCGGCACGGCAGCGGGTTGAGCCCCATCTCGCCCTCGCCGAGGAAGGCGAGCGGGCGGATGTAACAGCCCTGGTCCAACCGGTTGACGCGGAGGAGCTCCTTGGTCGCCTCGACCAGCTCGGCCAACGAGAACGGCACGTCCATGAGGAAGACCTTGGCGGAATTGAAGAGCCGGGCCATGTGGTCGGTCAGGCGGAACACCGCCACCCCCGAAGGCGTCGGATAGGCGCGGATGCCTTCGAACACGCCGGAGCCGTAGTGCAACGAGTGGGTGAGGACGTGCACCCTGGCCGCCTCCCAGTCCACCAGCTCGCCGTCCAGCCAGATCTTGTCGGTAGGGGTGATGGGCACGTCAGAGCCTTTCTGCGATTGCATCGCCCACGGCGGACGTGGGCGGGTACGGGACGTTGGGCGGGTGCTCGGCCACATAGGCGCTCACCGCCTTGGTGACGGTGGCGGCGGCGTCGGCCTCGCCGAGATGCTCGAGCATGAGCGCGGCGGACCGGATGGCGGCGATGGGGTTGGCCCGGCCGGTGCCGGCGATGTCGTGGGCTGCGCCGTGCACCGGCTCGAACAGCGACGGGCCGGTGCGCGCCGGGTTCAGGTTGGCCGAGGCGGCGAACCCGATGCCACCCGACACGGCGCCGGCCAGGTCGGTGAGGATGTCGCCGAAGAGGTTGTCGGTCACGACGACGTCATAGCGCCCCGGCTGCTCGACGAGGTAGATGCAGGCGGCGTCGACGTGGTTGTAGTCGCGCTCGACGCCGGGGAACTCGGCTGCCACCTCGTCCACCGTGCGCTGCCAGAGGTCCCCGGCGAAGGTGAGGACGTTCGTCTTGTGGACGAGGGTCAGACGCTTCCGTTGGCGCCGGGCGGCCAGGTCGAAGGCGAAGCGGACACAGCGCTCGACGCCCATCCGCGTGTTGACCGATCCCTGGGTGGCGACCTCGTGTGGCGTGCCGCGACGCAGAGCCCCTCCTTCGCCGGCATAGGCACCCTCGGTGTTCTCGCGCACCACCACGAAGTCGCAGTCGGCAGCCAGGGCACCGGGCACACCGGCGAAGGGCCGGAGGTTGACGTACAGGTCCAGCTCGAAGCGCAGCCGCAGCAGCAAGCCCCGCTCGAGCAGGCCGGAGGGCACGTCGGCCGAGCCCACCGGCGGTCCCACCGCACCGAGAAGGATGGCGTCGAAGTGCCGCAGCTCCTCCAGCACCGCGTTGGGCAGCACCTCACCCGTGCGCAGGTACCTGGCGGCGCCGAGGTCGAAGGCGGTGGTCTGCAGCTCCACCCCGGAAGCGGCCACCACCTTCAGCGCCTCGGACAGCACCTCGGGCCCGACACCGTCTCCGCCGATCACGGCGACCCGGTGGGCCCCGGACGTGCTCACCTGTGAACTCCTCGCTTCGGCATTGCTGGTTCCCAACTCGTCATTCTCGGTCTCGGCACTTTCGGCACTCTCGGTCTCGTCGCTTTCGGTCTCACCGCATCAGAAATGCTTCCGGAAATGAAAAACCGCCCACCAGGTGGACGGTCGGATAGGCGCGCACCGGCTCGGTGCGCGCCTAGGCAATGATGATTACGCGGGTTGAGGGTCTCGACATCGGCCCACCATTCTCCCCTGACGCCACTCGGCACGTCAACCATGGGCTCCGGGCCAGCGGGGGCGGCCCGGGCAACCGATTAGCCTTTTGTGCATGGCCGAAGACGCCACCCACCTGTCGCGCAGCACCTACGAGCGCCTCCAGGCCGAGCTCGAGGACCTGACCACCC
>DATHCF010000137.1:0-6299 GCA_035319705.1 Acidimicrobiales bacterium
CCCACGTCGGCCCACACCGCCAGCAGGACGCACTGGCCCTCGTGCTCGCAGGCGCCGTTCTCGTGCGGCCGGCCGAAGTCGCCCGCCACGATCGGCCCGTCGACCGCGCTCACGATCTGGCCCAACGTGATGCCCGACGGGGGGCCGGCGAGTACGTAGCCGCCGCCCACCCCGCGCTTGGAACGCACCAGGCCGGCCCCTTTCAGCGCCAGGAGGATCTGCTCCAGGTACGGCTGGGGAAGCCCGGTGCGGTCGGCGATATCGCGCACGGAGGTGGGGGCTCCTCCTTCGTGCAATGCCAGCGACAGCAGGGCGCGACACGCATAATCGCCCCGGGTGGAGACCTTCACGACTCGATGCTACCGGCCACCGACCTGCCCTCCCGGGAGCCGTGGAGACAGTGCGGCCGGGGCCGGGTGGCCGGGGCGTGGTCGATCGGATTCGGAGGGGCCGGGCCCGGTCGATCGAGGTGGGTGGCCCGCGCTGGGTACAGTCCGGCAGGTGGCGATCCCTGAACCGGTCCTGCCCGACTACGGCGGCGCGTGTCTGTCGTCCGTCCTACCGGCCGTGCTCGACCGCAAGACCTCCGTGCCCCGCTGGCTGCCGGCCCCACTGGCGGATGCCGCACAGGTGCTGTTGCTGGTGGTCGACGGCCTCGGTTGGCGGCAGATGCTGGCTCTGGCCGCCCATGTTCCCTCCTTGATGGAGGGAACCGGCGGTCCGATCACCTCGGTGGCACCCACCACCACGGCGACCGCCCTCACCTCGATCACCACCGGGTCGACGCCGGCGGAGCACGGAATCGTGGGCTATCGCATGGCCGTGCCGGCGTCGCCTCCGGTGCACGGGCTTCGGAGGGACCGCACCGCATCGGCGCGCGAGGTGCTCGACGTCCTGCACTGGACGACCGGCGCCGGCGACGCCAGGCGGCGCATTCCCGCTCTGCAGCTCCAGCGCCGGGCGCCGTTCGGCGGCCTCGGCGTGCCGGTCGTCACCCGTTCGGAGTTCGCCATGACCGGTTTCAGCGCCGCGCATCTGAGCGGTGCCCGGCTGCTCGGTTGGCGAATGCCCTCGAGCCTGGTGGTCGAATCGCTCCGCCTTCTCGGCGAAGGCGAGCCCTTCGTGTACGCGTACTACGACGGGCTCGACAAGGTGGCGCACGAGCACGGGCTCGGCGAGCACTATCTCTCGGAATTGCGCGCCGTCGACCGGTTGGTGGCCGACCTGGCCGAGGGCCTGACGGCGGGCGCGGTGCTCCTGCTCACTTCCGACCACGGGCAGGTGGAGGTGGGGGCCTCGGCGCAGCTGCCCGAGCCCGAGCTGTTCGCCATGCTCGAGCTGATCTCCGGCGAAGGTCGGTTTCGATGGCTGCACGCGCAGCCTGGTGCCGCCGACGACCTGGCCAAAGCGGCCGAGGAGATCTACGGAGAGCAAGCGTGGGTACGCACGCGCCAGCAGATCGTCGAGGACGGCTGGTTCGGGGGCCCGCTCGAGCGCGAGGTGGCGCAGCGTCTCGGCGACGTGGCCCTCGTCGCCCACCAGCCGGTGGCCTTCCTCGACCCGGCCGACACCGGCGAGACCCGCCTCGCCGGTCGTCACGGGTCGCTCACCGAAGACGAGATGTTGGTCCCGCTTCTGTGTTGGCCGGGCCGGTGAGGCGTCGTCGATCACCGGCGAGCCGTCCTGGTGACAGTGGCGTCTTGGCGGCCCCTTGCCGCTCTGCCAGGATCTGCCCATGAGCGACACGGGGACCGGCGCTGCCGAGCCGGCCGAAGCCGTCCTGATCGGGCCTTCTGACGGCGCCCGCAAAGATGCCGCCGAGGAAGAGGAGAACACCGAGTCGGTCGAACAGCCGGCCAAGGTCATGCGTATCGGGTCCATGGTCAAGCAGCTGCTCGACGAGGTCCGTAACGCACCGCTCGACGAGGCCAGCCGGGTGCGACTCCGCGAGATCTACGAGCAGTCGGTGCGGGAGCTGGCCGGAGCGCTCAGTCCGGACCTGGCCGCCGAGCTGGACCGGATGGCCCTGCCCTTCGACGAGACCGTCCCTTCGGAGTCGCAGCTGCGGGTGGCCCAGGCGCAGCTGGTGGGCTGGCTCGAGGGACTGTTCCACGGCATCCAGGCCACGCTGCTGGCCCAGCAGATGGCGGCGCGGGCCCAGCTCGACGAGATGCGCCAACGTGGCCTCCCCCCCGGCGAACGCCCCGAAGGCGTGCCGTCGCGCCCCGGCACCTATCTCTGACCGACCGGCCGGGCCGTCGCGGCGTCCAGCGGCGCGCTACGCTTCGAATCACACCGCTGTAGTTCTCCACAGGTTGTGAACAACCCCCTGTGGAGAGGCCGAGCCGCCGGGGAGGACGGGGGCAGATGAGCGCCACGGGCAGCAGCTTCGCCCACCTGCACACCCACACCGAGTACTCGATGCTCGACGGCGCGGCTCGTATCGGGGATCTGGTGGCGGCGGCGGTGGCGGACGGGCAACCGGCGCTGGGCATCACCGACCACGGGAACATGTACGGGGTCCTCGACTTCTACACGCGCTGTCGGAAGGCGGGCATCAACCCGATCATCGGCACCGAGGCGTACATGGCCGCCGAGACGCGCCACGAACGCCCGGCGCGCCGGGGCCGTATCGACGACACCGGCGGCGACGTCGAGGGCGGACAGAAGCTCTACTACCACCTCACCCTGCTGGCGGAGACGACGGCCGGATACCACAACCTCATGAAGCTGTCGTCGGAGGCCTTCCTGAGCGGCTACTACCACAAGCCCCGCTGCGACTGGGAGCTGCTCGAGCGCCATCACCAGGGGCTGATCGCCACCACCGGCTGCTTGGGGGGTGTGGTGCTGCAGGCGCTCCTGGCCGGCGACGAAGAGCGGGCGCTCAAGTTGGCGTCACGGCTGCAAGACGTCTTCGGCCGCGACTGCCTCTTCGTCGAGCTCCAGGACCACGGACTGCCCGAGCAGCGCCGGACCAACCCCGCACTGGTGCGAATCGCCCGTCAGATCGGGGCGCCCCTGCTCGCCACCAACGACAGCCACTACACGCACCGGTCGGATGCCGTCTCCCACGACGCCCTGTTGTGCGTCCAGACCGGTGCCAGGATCGACGATCCCCAGCGCTTCAAGTTCGAAGGCGAGGAGCATTACCTGAAGACGGCGGCCGAGATGCGCTCGCTCTTCGGAGAGATCTCCGAAGCCTGCGACAACACGCTGCTCATCGCCGAGCGATCCCACGTGGACATCGAGTTCGGGCTGAATGCCCTGCCCGAGTTTCCCCTCCCGGCCGAGTTCACGGGCGGCAGCTACGAAGATGGCGCCGACCGGTACCTCCGCCACCTGGCCATCGAGGGCGCGGCCGAGCGCTACGGCGACCCGGTCCCCCCCGAGGTGACCGCACGACTCGACTTCGAGCTGCGTGTCATCTCCAACATGGGTTTCTCGGCCTACTTCCTGGTCGTGTGGGACCTGATCCGCCATGCCCGGGAGTCGGGCATCCGCGTCGGCCCCGGCCGTGGCTCGGCTGCCGGCTGTTGCGTGGCCTATTGCCTGCGGATCGTGGACCTCGACCCCATCCGCTACGACCTGCTCTTCGAGCGCTTTCTCAACCCGGGCCGGAAGCAGATGCCGGACATCGACATGGACTTCGACGAGCGCTACCGGGCCGAGATGATCCGGTACGCCACCGAGCGGTACGGGTCGGACCATGTGGCGCAGATCGTCACCTTCTCGACCATCAAGGCCCGGGCCGCAGTGCGCGACGCGGCGCGGGTCCTGGGCCTGCCCTACGTCGTGGGCGACAAGATCGCCAAGGCCATGCCGCCGCTCATCATGGGACGCGACACGCCACTGCGGGCCTGCCTGGAGAAGATCGAGGGTCACGAAGACGGATACGTGAGCGCGCAGGGCCTGCGCGACATGTACGCCAGCGACCCGGAGGCCGCCAAGGTCATCGACGTGGCCAAGGGACTGGAGAACCTCCGCCGCCAAGACGGCATCCATGCCGCTGCCGTCGTCATCACCAAGGAACCGCTCACGGAGTACCTGCCCGTCCAGCGCAAGCCCGAGAACGGCCAGCCTCCCGAGGAGGCGCCCATCGTCACCCAGTACGAGATGCACGGGGTGGAAGAGCTGGGACTGCTCAAGATGGACTTTCTCGGATTGCGCAACCTCTCGGTGATCGAGCGGGCGCTTGACCTCGTCGAGCGGTCCGAGGGCGCCCGCCCCGACATCGACGCCATCGCATTGGACGACGAGAAGACCTTCGAGATGCTGCGGCGAGCGGATTCCGTCGGGGTGTTCCAGCTCGAGGGCGGAGCCATGCGCTCGACGCTGCGTGCCCTGGCGCCCACGTCCTTTGACGACGTCGCCGCGCTGGTGGCCCTCTACCGGCCCGGGCCCATGGCGGCCAACATGCACCGGGACTACCCGGAGTTGAAGAACGGCCGCAAGCCCATCTCCTACATCCACCCCGACATGGAGTCGACCCTGGGCGACACCTACGGGCTCATGCTCTACCAGGAGTCGGTGATGCGGGTGGCCCAGAAGTTCGCCGGCTATTCGCTGGAGGACGCCGACAACCTGCGCAAGGCTGCGGGGAAGAAGGTCCGGGCCGTCATGGCCAAGGAGCGTGAGAAGTTCGTGGCCGGCTGCGAGCGCAACGGCTACGGGGCCGAGCTCGGGACGAGGCTCTTCGACATCATCGAGCCCTTCGCCGACTACGCCTTCAACAAGTCGCACGCCTACGGCTACGGGCTTGTCGCATACCAGACGGCCTGGCTCAAGGCCAACTATCCGGTCGAGTACCTCGCCGCCCTGCTCACCTCGGTGAAGGACGACAAGGACAAGACGGCGGTCTACCTCGGTGAGTGCCGGGCGCTCGGGATCGAGGTCCTCGTGCCCGACGTGAACCGCTCGGCCGCCGAGTTCACCCCTCTGGTGGGCGACGACGGCCGCCATCGGATCGTCTTCGGGTTGGCCGCAGTGCGCAACGTGGGCGAGAGTCTTGTCGAGCGGATCGTGGCCGAACGCGAGGCGGCCGGGCCCTTCCTCGACTTCTACGACTTCTGCCAGCGCGTCGACCCGGTGGTGCTGAACAAGCGGACGGTGGAGTCGCTCGTGAAAGCCGGGGCCTTCGACTCCCTCGGCCATCCCCGCCAGGGCCTGTGCCTCGTGTACGAGGACATCGTGGACCGTACCCTGGAGCGCCGGCGCGAAGAGCAGGCGGGCATCTCGACGCTGTTCGCCGCATTCGAGGATGAGCCGTCGGCCAACGGGTCGGATCCGTCCGGCTACGGCGTGTCGCGCCGGGCCATCCCCGATTCGGAGTTCGACAAGTCCGCCCGCCTGTCCTTCGAGAAGGAGATGCTCGGTCTGTACGTGTCGGACCATCCGCTGCGGGGCTTCGAGGGAGCCCTGAGCCGCCTGACGGACTGCTCGGTGGCCGACGTCAAGGATGTCGACGACGCCTCGGGCTCCGAGTACGGCTACGACGGCCAGGTGCGCACGGTGGGCGGGGTCATCACCGGGCTCAACCGCCGGTACACCAAGCGCGGGGAGCTGATGGCCACGTTCGTGCTGGAGGACCTGCGCGCCTCGGTGGAGGTGTTCGTCTTCCCCAAGACGATGGCCGAGATCGGCCACAACCTCTCCGACGACGCCGTGGTGGTGGTCCGCGGCCGCGTCGACACGCGCGACGACCAGGTCAAGCTTGTGTGCATGGAGCTGTGGCGTCCCGAGCTCGGTGACGGCAGCTGCGGGCCTCTGCGGGTTCAGCTGCCCTTCGGCCTCCCCGAAGACATTCTCGGGCGGCTGAAGGTGTTACTGAGCGAGCACCCGGGCGACGAGCCGGTACACGTCCAGGTGGGGCAGACCACGCTCCGCCTGCCGGCGGAGTTCAACGTGGACAGCCGCCGGGGCCTGCTCGGTGAGCTCCGGGTGCTGCTCGGGCCCCACGCCATCGTGGTCTGACAGTTTCTGTGGTCTGAGCGTGTCGGCCACGCCGGCCACGCCAAGGCCACGCCGGCTGGGCCAGGGAGTCCGGCGGCCTGGTCCTTCGCTGTCGTCCATGGTCCTCCCAGAGCCCGGGCTGGCGGTGTCGAAGGGCTGTGAGCAGGCTCGATGGGGAACCCTGTCACAGGGCGCAGTATCCTGGAGAGACCCCATGGCCCCAGGAGGTG
Organism: Acidimicrobiales bacterium; assembly: GCA_035319705.1. Taxonomy (GTDB): domain Bacteria; phylum Actinomycetota; class Acidimicrobiia; order Acidimicrobiales; family UBA8190; genus UBA8190. The sequence goes on from DATHCF010000137.1 coordinate 6,180, forward strand.
GAGCTTTCCCATGTCGTTACAGGTCGGGACCAAGGACTGCACCGGGCTCAGCGACGCCGAGTTGGCCGAGATGGCCGACCTGTGCGTGGATCGGGAGCCCGGATTCGACATCGGGTTCCT
>DATHCF010000138.1:0-6758 GCA_035319705.1 Acidimicrobiales bacterium
GCGTTCGGTTGACACCGCGATCGGGGCATCGTTACCGTCCGGACACATCGTTTCCCCGCTCACAAGGAGCGAGATCGAGCTGATGAAGGTCTGGATCGACCAGGATCTGTGCACCGGCGACGGCTTGTGCGAGGAGATCGCGCCGGCCGTGTTCACCCTGCTCGACGACGGCCTCGCCTACGTCAAGGACGAGGACACCGTCCACAACGACCCCGGCGGGTCCGCGGGCATGGCTGTGGTCCCAGACGACCTCGAGGACGCCGTGACCGAGGCGGCGGAGGAGTGCCCTGGGGAGTGCATCTTCATCGAACAGAGCTGACCCACCTGCCGGGGGGTCACTCGGCCAATCGCCGGGCGGTGGTGAGGAACCCGGTGTGGGCCACCATGCGATGGTCGGGTCGCACCGAACGCGATTCGACGTGCCAGGTGCGGCGCAACAGCTCGGCCGTCTCGGCCATGGCGAATCCGTGTCGCTCGAGCGCGCCGCGCAGCTCCGCCACCTGGGTGATCGAGGGCAGGTAGGAGAGCAGGATCCCGCCGGGACGCAAGGACGCCCGGGCATGGGGCAGCACGCGCTGCGGTTCGGGAAGATCGAGCACCACCCGGTCGATCCCCGACGCGTCGATGCCCTCGTAGACGTCGCGCACCTCCACGCTGAAGGCCGCGTCGGGACCGAGGAAGTCGGCCACGTTGGCCCTGGCCCGCTCGGCGAAGTCCGGGCGCAGCTCGTAGCCCACCACCTCCGCTCCGGCCCGCAGCATGGCCATCGACAACGCGCCCGAGCCCACGCCGGCTTCGAGCACCCGGGTGCCGGGGCCGACGTCGGCGGCCAGCAGGATGGCGCCGAGGTCCTTCGGATAGATCACCTGCGCGCCGCGGGGCATCTTGAGCACCACCTCGGCCAAGGTGGGGCGCAGCACCAGAAAGCGCCGGCCGGTGGTGGCCGGCACCATGGCGCCCTCGCTGCACCCGATCACGGCGTCGTGGTCGACCACCCCGGAATGGGTATGGAAGGCGGACCCGGCGGCCAGGCGCACAAGATAGCGGCGCCCGCGGGGGTCGACGAGCAGCACCCGCTCGCCGGACTCGAGCGGCCGCCCGGTGAACCGGTCCTGCTCCACGGCGTCTGCTCAGGCCCGAGGTGACGCCGCCTGGCCTGCGCCGGGAACCGTCGAGGTCAGCACCAGGCGCTCACCCGGCTCGAGGCGCCCGCTCCAAACCACCTGCGGCCCTCGCCGCCGGGCGCGCTGGAAGAGCCAGCCGGCCACCCCGATCACGAGCCACAGCGGATCGCCGGCCAGGCCGCGGCGCAGCGAGCGTGAGGTCAGGGTCTTGAGGAGGCGGTCGATCACAGCCGGCGGATCTCCACCACCGCCGAACGGCGCCTTCCGCGATGGCGTCCCCACAGGTAGGCGAGGACACCGACGGCCACGACGGCCACCACCGCGCCGGTGACGATGGCGGGCCGGGCGGCCTCCACCTGGTCGTCGACGTCGCCTGCCACCTGCCGGAGCTTGGCCTCGATGTCGTCGCGGGTGATGGGCCTGCCGGCGGCCGGGGCGCTCATGGCCGCGACCTGCGCCGGGCCGGCCCGCGGGTCACCCGCCAGCCGGCGAGGCCCGCCACCAGCACGGCCCCTGCCGCCGTGGCCAGGTACGGCAGCCAGCTGCGGTCGCCGCTGAAGGTGGTGCCGGTCTCGTTCTGCAGTGCCCGCAGCCCACCGAGCAGCAGCACCGACACGCCCACCGCCAACAGGGTGGAGCCGACCAGCCCGAAGACGGCGAAGCGGCCGAGGCCCCGAAGCGGTCCGACGGTCTCCTGCTTGGCGTAGGAGACGACGAGGTCCACGAGCTCCCCGACGTCGCCTTTGCTCTTGCTCGCTTCAGCCACCGCGCTCCTTGTCGTTCGTCTCGTCGTTCGTCCGACCGGCTTCCGGGCCGTTACCCCGAGGGGCCAGGATATAAGTAGAGCTGGCCCGGGCCACCGGGCGGTCGTCCTCGTCGACCACCTCCGCCTCGACGAAGGCCACCCTTTCACCGCCGGAGACCACCTGGGCGCGGCAGGTGAGCCAACCCCCCGGCCGTACGGGGGCGAGGAAGCTGATCTTGAACTCGGCGTTGGCGGAGCGCACTTTGCGCCCCCGGGTCCAGGTGACGCTCGAGGCCCCCATGGCCGAGTCGCAGAAGGCGGCCAGGAAGCCGCCCTGGATCACATGGGCGGGATTGGTGAAACGCTCGTCCGCCCGCATCCGCCACACGGTGCGGCCCGGCTCGCTCTTGTCCAGACACACCATGCCCAGGGTCAGGTCGCAGTTGGGGGGCACCTGCAGCGATCGGCCCTTCATGGACCACTGAAGGTACTCCCCGATGCCGGGCGGCCAGGGCACCGCTGTAGCGTCGTCCTGCGTGCCGTTCACCTCCGCCATGAGCGAGCACCCGGTCACCGCCCACGCCGTGGGCGAGGTCACCGGGCAGGTACTGGAGCGCCTGGGCGAGCGGCCGGACCTGGCCCTCGTGTTCGTGACCCCGCCGCACGGCGGCGCCCTGGAGGACGCCCTGGCCACGGTGGACGCCGTGCTGCACCCATTGGTGCAGCTCGGATGCGCGGCGGAGTCGGTGGCCGGCCCCCATCGCGAGGTCGAGCAGAGCGCGGCGGTGACCCTGTTCGGGGCGCGCACCGGTCCACTCGTGCCGGTGTCGTTGGAGGTGACCGCCGATCCGCTCGACGGCGTGGCGGAGGTGCACGGCTGGCCGGAGGAGCTGGCCTTCGCACCGCAGGCCCTGGTGCTGCTGGCCGATCCCTTCAGCGTCCCGGTCGAGCCGCTGCTGCAGTGGATCCACGATCGCCATCCCGATCTGGCCGTGGTGGGGGGCATGGCCTCGGCCGGGCGCGGCCCCGGTGGTAACCGCCTGGGCTCGGGCACCGCCGTGCGCTCCTCGGGGGCGGTGGGGGCGCTGCTCGGCCCCGGTGTCGACGTCGAGCCGGTGGTGTCCCAGGGGTGCCGGCCGTTCGGGCACCCGCTCGTGGTGACGAAGGCCGAGGGCAACGTCATCTTCGAGCTGGCCGGCCGTCCCGCCCTCGAGCGGCTGGTGGCACAGGCGCACGAGAGCTTGGGCGAGGAGGAGGTCCGCCAGCTCGAGAGCGGCGGTCTGCACCTGGGACGGGTGATCGACGAGCACCGCGAGCGCTTCGGGCGCGGTGACTTCCTGGTGCGCAACGTGGTGGGGGCGGATCGCCGGAGCGGCGCCATCGCCGTGGGCGACGTGATGGCGGTGGGGACGACGGTGCAGTTCCACCTGCGCGACGCCGAGTCGGCCGACGAGGACCTCCACGAGATGCTCCACGGGCGGCGTGCCGACGCCGCGCTGCTGTTCACCTGCAACGGACGCGGCACGCGCCTGTTCGGCGTGCCCGACCACGACGTCGCCGTGCTCACCGACGAGTTGGGCCGCATCGCCGTGGCCGGCTTCTTCGCCGCCGGCGAGATCGGCCCGGTGGGCGGCCACAACTTCCTGCACGGCTTCACCGCCTCGGTGGCGCTTCTGCGCGATCGCCCGGCTGCGTCCTGACACCGGCGCCGGCCGGTGACGGAGCTACAGCGTGCTGCCGCCCGAAGGACAATCCCCTGGCCCGCAGGGTGTCGGCCCGCCCCGTTGCCCGCCGGCGGCCAGGGGGTACGGTGACCTCGGTGAGCGAGGCGGACATCGAGCAGCTGGGCATCGACGTGGTGCGGGGCCTGGCCATGGACGCGCCACAGAAGGCCAACTCCGGGCACCCGGGCACGGCCATGGCGTTGGCGCCGCTGGCGCATGTGCTGTTCACGCGGGTCATGCGATACGACGCCGGCGACCCGGCCTGGCCCGATCGCGACCGCTTCGTCCTGTCCAACGGGCACGCCTCGATCCTGCTGTACGCCTTTCTGTACCTGACCGGCTTCGGGCTGACGCTGGAGGACATCCGCCAGTTCCGGCAGTGGGGGTCGAAGACGCCCGGCCATCCCGAGGTGCACCACACCACCGGTGTGGAGGTCACCACCGGGCCACTCGGCCAGGGATTCGCCAACGGGGTGGGAATGGGACTGGCCGAACGCTGGCTGCGGGCGCGCTTCGGGCCCGAGGTGGTCGACCATCACACCTTCGTGATCTGCTCCGACGGGGACCTGATGGAGGGCATCAGCCACGAGGCGGCGTCGCTGGCCGGCCACCTGCAGTTGGGGCGGCTCGTCTACGTCTACGACGACAACCACATCACCATCGACGGCCCCACCGAGCTGGCCTACAACGACGACGTGCCCGAGCGCTTCTCGGCATACGGATGGCACACCGAGGTGCTGGGCGAGGTGGCCAACGACACCGATGCGCTGGAGGCGGCCCTGCGACGGGCCATGGCGCAGGAGGACAGACCGTCCATGCTCATCCTGCGCAGCCACATCGGCTGGCCCTCCTCCCTGCAGGACACGGCCAAGGCGCACGGCGACCCGCTGGGCGAGGAGGTGGTGCGCCAGACCAAACAGATCCTCGGCCTCCCGCCCGACGAGCAGTTCTGGGTTCCCGACGAGGTGCTCGACTACTACCGGTCATGCGGGCGGCGTGGCGAGACGGGGCGCCGGCAGTGGCACGAGCGCTTCGCCGCCGCCGACGTCGACCGTGCCGCCTGGGACGCCGGCCAGGCCGGCCGGGGCCTCGACGGCTGGGAGGCCAAGCTCCCGGCCTTCGAGACCGGCACCGAGCTCGCCACCCGGCGCGCGCTCAACACGTGCCTCGACGCCACCGCCGATCTCATCCCGGGCCTGGTGGCCGGGTCGGCCGACCTCACCGGCAATACCGGCGTGAAGCTGGCGGGCGGCGTCACCCAGTCGGCCGACGATCCCGGCGGCGCCCAGGTCCACTACGGCATCCGCGAGCACGCCATGGCGGCGACGATGACCGGGATGGCCCTGCACGGCGGGGTGCTGCCGGTCGGAGGGACCTTCTTCGTCTTCAGCGATTACATGCGCCCGTCGGTCCGACTCGCCGCCCTGTCGGAGGCGCACGTCATCTACTCCTGGACCCACGACTCGGTCGGGCTCGGCCAGGACGGGCCCACCCACCAGCCGGTCGAGCAGCTGGCGGCCATGCGGGCCATGCCCAACCTCCGGCTCATCCGACCGGCCGACGCCAACGAGACGGCGCACGCCTGGCGGGTGGCCGTCGACTGCGACGGTCCCACCGGCATGGCGCTGTCGCGCCAGGACCTCCCGGTGCTGGCCGGGACCGAGGGCGCCTACGAGGGTGTGCGGCGCGGCGCTTATGTCCTGCGTCCGGTGGACGGCACCCCGGACGTGGTGCTGGTGGGCACGGGCGGCGAGGTCCACGTCTGCATCGCCGCCGCCGAGCAGCTGGCCGCCGGCACCGGGGGCCCGTCGACGAGGGCGGCGGTGGTGTCGATGCCGTGCTGGGAGCTCTTCGCCCTGCAGGACCAGTCCTACCGCGACAGCGTGCTGCCGCCCGGCGTGCCCAAGCTGGCCGTGGAGGCCGGCGCCTCGCTCGGCTGGGAGCGTTGGGTCGACGACAGCGTCTCGCTCGACCACTTCGGGGCGTCCGCACCCGGGGCCACGGCGCTCGAGCACTTCGGTTTCACCTCTGACAACGTGGCTGCCCGCGCCCGGGCTCTGCTGTCCAGCCGGGCGCGCTGAGCGCTGCCGCGCACGAGCGGGAAGAGACGGCACCCCGAGCCGACAGAAGGAGCTACCCCGTGACCAAGCTGCACGACCTCTACGACGAATTCGGCCAGAGCCCCTGGCTGGACAACCTGCGGCGCGACTATCTCCGAGGCGGCCACCTCCACGAGCTGGTGGAGCAGGGCGTCCGCGGCGTCACGTCGAACCCCACCATCTTCGCCAAGGCCATCGAGGGCGGGTCCGACTACGACGAGCAGTTCGGCGACCTGCTGCGTACCGACACCGTGGAGGACGCCTACTGGGCCCTGGTGGTGGACGACATCCGCCACGCCTTGGAGGTCCTGCGACCGGTGTACGACTCCTCGGGGGGCACAGACGGCTTCGTGTCGTTGGAAGTGGCCCCATCCCTGGCCCACGACACTGCCGCCACCATCGAGTCGGCCCGCCGGCTGCACCAGCTGGTCGACCGCCCCAACCTGTACGTGAAGATCCCGGGCACCGCCGAGGGGGTGGCCGCCATCCGGACCATGGTGGGAGAAGGGCGCAACATCAACGTGACCCTGCTGTTCAGCCTGGAGCGCTACGCCGAGGTCATCGACGCCTACATGGGCGGGCTCGAGGACCATCTGGCCTCGGGGACGAGCGACCTCTCGCCGGTACACGGCGTGGCGTCGTTCTTCGTGAGCCGCGTCGACACCGAGGTGGACCGTCGCCTCGACAACGCAGCCGTCGAGGCCACAGGCGACGCAGCGCGTCTGCGTGCACTGCGGGGCACGGCGGCCGTGGCCCAGGCGCAGCTGGCCTATCAGCTGTTCCTCGAGCGCTTCGCCACGGACCGTTGGGAGGCGCTGGCGGCCGAGGGGGCGAACGTCCAGCGACCGCTGTGGGCGTCGACCTCGACCAAGAACCCGCAGTACCCCGACCTCAAGTACGTCGAAGCCCTCGTCGGGCCGCGCACCGTCGACACCATGCCCGACGACACGGTGGACGCCCTGCTCGACCACGGGACCCTCACCCGCAGCGTGGACGCCGATCCCGACGCGGCGGAGTCGGCGTTGCGGCGTCTGGAGGAGGCGGGCGTCGACATGGCCGACGTGGC
>DATHCF010000139.1:0-8989 GCA_035319705.1 Acidimicrobiales bacterium
GCCGCCGGCGACCATGCCGCCGCCATCTGGCCGTTGCTGTGCGGGATGGCCAAGGCCAAGTACTACTTGATGACGGCCGAGTTCGTGGACGGCCCCGAGGCAGAGCGCATCGGCCTGGTCACCCGCTGCGTCCCGGACGACCAGGTGGTGTCCGAGGCCGTGGGGGTGGCGGCCCGGTTGGCGGCCGGGAGCGCCACGGCGGTGCAGTGGACCAAGCGGGTGATGAACCAGTGGGTGCGCCAGGCCCTGCCCGCCTTCGGGGAGTCGGTGGCACTGGAGATGCTGGGCTTCCTCGGCCCCGACGCCCGAGAAGGAGTGGCCGCCCTCCGCCAGCGCCGTTCCCCGAGCTTCCCTTCCGCTTCTCGGACCGGGGGCCCACCGGCCGCAACGAGCTGATCCGGCCGGCTACGCGCTGCTCGCCGTGGGGTTCACCGTTCCCTGGGGCTCGACGGTCACCAGCGTGCCGAGAGGCGTGTAGGGGAACACCATTTCGGCGTTGGCCGGCGGCATCTCCACACAGCCGAGGCTCTGGGGATAGCCGTAGCTCGATCGTACGAACCCGTGCAGGGCATCGCCGCCGTGGAAGTAGCTGACCCACGGCACCCCAGGGTCGTCGTAGTGCGTACCGTCCGGGTTGGTGCCGCTCATGGTGGTGGATGTGTAGCGGGCGTACACCGGCCACGTCCCGACCTCGGTGGGGGCGGCCTCGATGCCCGTGTTGGCCACCGTGGTGTAGACGGGCGACCCGTTGCGCCACACCGTCACCGACTCGGGCACGGTCGTCGAGACGTCCGCCCAGTCGTAGTTGGGGTTCGAGTCCTTCTGGCCCTCCGCAACGGCCGAAAGCAGCGCGCTCCACACCTGCGGCCCGGCGACGCCGTCGGTGGCCAGGCCCTGCTGTGACTCGAAGGCCATGACCGCCCCGTTGGTGATCGGATTGGACTGGCCCTGGCTCCACAGTGAGGTGAACGAGCCCGGCATGGTCGTCCACTTCCAATTGAAGGTGCCCGGCTGGTCGAGGGCCATCTGGTCGCTTGGCACCTGGGCACTGCTCAGCGGAGTGAAGGTGAGCGGTAGGTACCCGAGAGTGGCGAGCAACTCCTGGGTGCGCAGCGTCGACATGGGTGCCACCGTGAACGACAGCGATGTGCTCGTCGGCAGCTCGGCGCCGTCGGTCGCCACGACCCCGTGGCCGCCGCCGGGGATGTCGACGGTCTCGGCCGCACCCGGCGGCAGGCCACTGGCGGATTGGAACTCGAGCCCCGACGACCCGTCGGGCAGCCAGGCTCCGGCCACCGGTGGATTCAAGCTGGGTTGCGGTGAATAGTCGGCCAGCGGAGCGCTGAACGTGACCAATATGTCGCTGTCCGGTTGGACCTGGGCTCCAGTGACCGGCGTGGTGGAGGAGACCCGCAAGGTGGGATGCGGAGAGCCGGCGCCGGACTTCGGGCTGGCAGCACTGGCGCCCTGATGACGCGACGCGAGCACACCACCGGCTGCACTGGCGGCACCGACCACGAGGACGGCAGCGACCAAGAGTAAGGGGCGTCGGACGAAGCGGCGCATGCGGATCCGGGCGAGAGGCTACCAGCGACCTTTGCGGGCGGTGGGGCAGCCAAAGGCCCGGGCAGCGACAGGCAGGGCAGCAGGAGGCCGGCAGTACGAGGCGGGCCAGCAACGGACCGGGCAGCAAGAGGCGGGCAGCAACGGGCTGGGCAGCGACGGACCGGGCAGCAAGGAGACGACGACCGCGTCTCAGCCCGTTTCGAGGTTGTCCGGTGTGTTGTCCGGTGCGTAGGTCGGCGCCAACAGGCTCTGGCGGATCGCCGCCTCGATGCGCTCCAGACGCTCGGATGCATCGACCTTGCCCCCGCTGATGCGGTCTCGAACATAAAAGGCGTCGACAACTTCGTCGCCGAGGGTCGAGGCGCGCGCCACCGTGACGTCGAGCCTCTCAGAGAACAGCGCCTGGGTGATGCTGTGGAGCACGCCCACCCGGTCCCCGGCGTGGACCTCAACGACCGTCGAAGTGGCCGAGGCGTTGTTGTCGAAGCTCACCGACGCTTCGATCGGCTTGGCCGAACGTGGCCGCCGGCGGCCGTAGAGCCGGTCCTGTTCAGCGAGCTGGTCGTCCAGGGGCAGCGTGCCGCGCAGCACCGCGTCGATCTCGTCTCCCACTCGCTCCCAGTCGGGCCATCGACCCCGGGCCGGCTCGACCGTGAACACGTCGACGACGAATCCTTCCTCGCCCGAGGCGTCGGCAGAGCGAACATCCAGACCACGCAACGCGAGCACACCGGTGACGGCGGCGAGCAGCCCCGGCCGGTCGCGGGCCACCACGGTGACAGTTGGCGCCTCGGCCATTACCACCGTCCGCCCCAACCGCGCCGACTGGGCCATGAGCTGGCGGTGACGGTCGGAGATGGCCGGCGGGACCGGCTGTGCCTCGTGCACGCCGGACAGTCGTGCCGCTACGCGGCGGACCAAGTCAGCCACCAAGCCCGCTTTCCAAGGCCCCCATGCCGCCGGCCCCGTTGCCAAACTGTCCGCTTCGGTCAAGGCCGCCAGCAGTTCCAACGTGGAGAGGTTACCCACTGCTTGGGCGACGGTGTCGATGGTGACGGGGTCGTCGAGATCGCGACGGGTGCCGACATCGGCCAGGAGCAAGTGGTGTCGGACCAAGGTGACCAGCAACCCGACATCGCCCGGTGGAAATCCCATGCGTCGCCCGATGGTGTCGACGACCTCCATGCCCGCCTTGGTGTGGTCACCGGGGAAGCCTTTGCCGATGTCGTGCAGCAGAGCGCCCACCAGTAGCAGGTCGGGGCGTGACACCGAAGCGGAATGATCGGCGGCGTTGGCGGCTGCCTCGAGGAGGTGCCGGTCGACGGTGAACCGGTGATAGGCGTTGCGCTGGGGGCGGTTACGCACCGCCGCCCACTCGGGAAGCAGCCGGACGAGAAGGTGGTACTGGTCGATGGCTTCCAGAGCGGGCGTCGCCCGATGCCCGCTGCCGAGCAGCCGCACCAGCGCCTCGCGCAGTTCCGGGGGCCACGGATCGCCAGGTGCGGGTGCGTGGTGCTCGAGCCGCTGAAGTGCGCTGTGCCCGAGCGGAAGGCCCCGCTCCGCGCCCACGGCGGCCAGCCGCAGGGCCAGGGTCACGTCGCCGTCTGCGTCGGCATCCCCGCCCAGCACGACTTCTGACGGCCCGCTTCCGTCGACCGAGATGGCCACTCCCGGCTCCACCTCCACGGGCGCCGACGCCGGTTGTGCCCCTGGCGAACCGCCCCGTCGAAGAAGGCGGCCCGAGCTCGCCGGTCGGGAGCGCGTCGCCCACAGCTCTCGGCGGCGCCACACGTCGTCGCTCACCCAGGCGATGGTCCGCCCCGCCTCCGCCACCGCCGCCATCAGCGCGTCGGCGTCGGCGTAGTCGAGCGCGGCGGCCACCGCGTCCTGTTCCTGCAGCAGCAGGCGGTCGGTGGCCCGGCCGGTGAGCCGGTGCAACTCCACCCGGACCCGGGTGAGCACTCGACGTGGCGCCTCCAAGGCGGCGAGATCCACGTGCTCGGCCAGAGCCGGGACGCCCTTTGCCGCGGCCAGAACGGCATGGAGGTCCCGGAACCCCCCGTGTGATTCCTTGAGCTCGGGCTCGAGCAGAAAGGCGACGTCGCCGTGCGCGATGCGGCGGCCCGCCACCTGCTCGGCCAGTGCCGGCAACATGAGGCGGGCGCGCCGGCGCCACTGGGACAGCGCGTCGGCCAGTAGCGGGACGACCACGGGCGCTTCGCCGGCAACCACCCGTCCGTCGAGCAGGCCGAGCTGGGCGCGCAGGTCGTCAGCCGCCACGGCCAGGACCTGGGCCGGCCTCCGGACGGCGTGGTCGAGGCGGACGCCCTCGTCCCACACGGGGTACCAGAGGGCGTCGGCCAGCGCGTCGACCCGTCGCCGGCCCTGATGGACGAGCACCACGTCGAGGTCGCTGAAGGGGAAGAGCTCGCCCCGCCCGTAACCGCCCACGGCCAACAGGGCCAGGTCGTGGTGGTCACCGCCGTCGGCTGCTTCCAGCAGCCCGCTCAGCCACAGATCGGCGGCATCCGACAGCGCCCGGCAGAAGGCGTCGCCGTGCAACCCGGTCTGCTCGAGCAGCTCCCAACGGGCGTCGCGGAACGACACCGGCGACGGTAGCACCAGCCACCGGCCCGACCGGCCCCGGCCCGACCGGCCCGGGCCCTGGTTTCGGGGCGGCGGTCCGCCACCCCAGATGGTCGGCGGCGCCGTAGCCTGGAGGTGGCACGAAGCCGGAGGGAGCGCCCATGTCCAATTCCATCGAGCCCAGGAGAAAGGGCCACCTGTCGGTGCTGGACAAGGCACTCGTCGGCGCCGGGGTCGTCGGTGGCGTGCTGGTGGTGCTGTGGATCTTCTCGACGGTGGCCCATGTCGTGCTCTTCGCCTTCAAGGTGGCGATCCTCGTGATCCTGGTCGCCGTTGTGTTCCGGCTGGTCCACCTCTTCACCAGAGGTCGTCGCTGAATCAGCGCCGATCGGCCACCACCCGCTCGAACAGAGCGACGTGGTCGGCGACCATACGGGCCGTGGAGAAGTAGCCCTCCGCTGCAGCGCGGCAGTCCTGGCGGCGAAGCTGGCCGAGCCGGTCGACCGCCTGCACCATCTCCTGGTCGTCGGCGCACAGAAACCCGGTCTTGCCGTCTTCGACCACTTCCGGCGCGGCGCCCTCCGGAAAGGCGAGCACCGGGGTCCCGCAGGCGAAGGCCTCGAGCATGACCATGCCGAACGGTTCGTTCCAGCGGATGGGGAAGAGGAGGCCCTTGGCCCCGGCGAGCAGCGCGACCTTGCGTTCGTGGGAGACCTCGCCGAGGTAGACGGCATCGGCGCCGAGCAGGGGCGCCACCTGCTCCTCGTAGTAGGCCCTCTCCCAGGCCTCGCGCATCTTCGCCGCCAGGAGGACGCGTACGCCTGCCTTGCGGGCGATCTCGATGGCCCGATGGGCGCCCTTGTCGGGAGCCATACGGCCCAGGAACAGCAGGTATTCCCCCTCTTCGTCACCAGCCCCGTCGCCTACGGGAAAATTGCCGGCGTCGATGCCGTGGTGGATGACGCCGGCGATCCGGACCTGCGGCGCCGCCGCGTGCTGGGCTCTGGAGATGCAGATGATGGGGACCCGATCGGCAATAGCCATATAGAGGTCGGTCAACTCCTCGTTGAACGGCCCGTGGATGGTGGTGACGACCGGCAGGCCGGGAAACCGCTCGGCGTAGAAGGGTCCCAGCACCGTGTGGTCGTGGACGACGTCGTAGCCGGAGGAGATCTCTGCGTAGGTGTGCAGCACGTGGCGCAGTTCGGGCACGGCCATGCCGATCCGCATGCCTTCGGCATGCTCGAGCGTCCACTTCGTCGGCACGGGGCAGGTCGAATCGCCGGTGGCGAAGAGTGTGACGTCGTGTCCGGCAGCCACAAAACCACGAGCCAGCTCGTCCACCACCAATTCGATCCCGCCGTAGAGCGGGGGTGGGATCGGCGTCCACGGTGGGGCGACGAGGGCGATGCGCATATCGAGATTCAAGCATCCCCAGATCGGGACGAAAGACCTCTCTTCGCCCGGACACGGGCGTGCGGCGCCGTTTTTCCCGCCGCTTTCCTGGCCGAGACCGCCCGCTCGGGGGCTAGGCTCCGCCGGAACCGGCGGCGTGGCCGAGTGGTTTAGGCAGGGGCCTGCAAAGCCCCGTACGGCGGTTCGATTCCGCCCGCCGCCTCTGGCTGGTGAGGAGGTATATTGCCTGCTCAGAGGCCGAAACGAACTTGTCCGGGGTTGGCCGGCCTTCGCTGATTTTCGCTTCCTGTTTCTCCTGGTCCGCTCCCCGCGTGCTCCCTCCACGCTCCCCGCGTGCTCCCCAGGAGGAGTCCGGACATGGGTTTCGTCGAGAAGAGAGGGGGCCGTTACCGGGCGCGCTCTCGCGACCCGCTCGGCCACCAGAGATGTGAGACGTTCACGCGAGAGGCGGACGCCGAGCGTTTCCTGCGCGAAGTGCAAGTCGGCATCGACGGGCGGACGATGGATCGACCCGCGCAATGCCGAGGCGCCCCTCGAGTCGTGGGCGAAGGAATTCCTCTCTTGGCTCGGCGACTGGCACCGACGACGCAGCAGACCTATCGCAGAGACCTCGACTGCTACGTGTTGCCGCGCTTCGGCTCCTACCGGCTCGGTCACCTGCCCGCCGACGAGGTCGAGAACCGGCTGAACGACGAGGTGGCCAGCAGCCTGGCGGCGCGCCCGGTTCATCGCCACTACCGGGCTCTGCGCCGGGTGCTGCAGGTGGCGGTCGAGGAGCAGCGGCAGCACCGATCCTTCGTGTTCACCGATCTCTGTTCAAGGCGCTGCGCCTCTACAACGAGAACCGGCTGGACTGGATGGAGAAGGCACTAGCGCTCGGTCCCGTCGTCCGCTTCCTCGTGGGTCCCGTCACCCAGATCGTGATCTCCGACCCCGAGGCAGCTCGCTCGCCGATGGAGGTGGTCTGCGTCCGTGGCGAAGGACGCCCCCGTCCAACCCGATCATCGATGCCAAGGATGATCGGGAGTAGGGGGTCATTGCGTCGAGCTAAAGGCGCACAAGGTCAGATCGACTCACGGAACTCGGCCCCAGCGGCCAGAGCGGTCACGTTGTCCAGGATGTCGAGCACGGGAATCAACTCGAACTCAAGCCAGGTGCCGAACTTCGTCGGTGCATCGTTCAGTCCCGCCGGGTTGTCGGTCTCGACAACGGCGTAACCGCCCTGGCCGTCGGTGCGGGCCAGAAACTGTAAGAAGGTCTGATCGGCGGGCATCTGCCACTTGGCGAACGTGTCGAGCAGCTTCTTCGTGTCATCGTGGTTCTGCTGGGCCGTACCTCCCGTTCGTACCCTCCAGCTGACCAAGTACTTCGCCATTGTCTTCTCCATTCCGGTTGGATTCGGTGGACCGGCCACGGCCTTATGAGCAGACGCTATCGCCAGCCCGGGCACATTGCTCAGCCGACATGTGATCCCCAGCAAGGCCGCGCGGGGACCTCACTGCTACTGCTGTGTTGAGTCAGCCGAGGCCAGCGCATCGAGCGGGTCAGGCCCTCACGGCGAAGAGCCTCCAGGACTCCCGGATGCCCTTTGATTCGTGCGCCCAGCGGCCTTCGCACTCGACGCCGGAACCGCCCGACTTGGGTGTAGCCACGCCTGTCGAAGGCGTCAGTCTGAAGTCGGCAAGAATCCGGCCATGGCCGAACCCAGCGAATCCGAGGTCTTGTCCTGGTTCGAGCGCCTCTCGAACTGGGGTCGTGAGGATGTCCCGACCGGCGTGGAATTTCGGTGACGGCCCCGGTCGTGTCGGCTATGCGGCCACCTCCTTCTCTGCAGCGTAGTGATCGGGTGTAACAGTGGCCTCGAGCGCAGCTCGTAGCGCTCGCAGGTGCAGGTGCCCGTTCACCCGGCGGAACTGCTTGCTGGCCTCGACCATGCCCGCCGCACACCAGCGCAGGGCCATCTGACCATCGCGCCAGCGCTTGACGTTGCGGGCGTGATCTTTGCAGATGTCGATCATGGACTCGATGGCGTTGGTGGAACGCAGGGTGCGGAAGAGCGTGGGCGGGACCTTCAGCCGAGCCACGGTGAAGGTCTCGGCGAGGCCCTCGCGGAGGCTGGCCGCGGCACCGGGGTGCGAACGATCGAGCTCCCGGGCGAGGGCCTCCAGGTCCCCCTGGCCAACCAAGGGATCGGCGTTGCGGTAGGCAGCGCGCATCCGGCGCTCGACGATGGGGCCAAGGTCCTTGGGCAGGTGGTTTCTGACGTTGCGAACCTTGTGCTCCTGGCACCGGGCCATCACCGGGTGGTCGAAGACGGCCTTGATGGCCGGCGGCAGGGCCTTCGATCCGTCGATGACGAACAGCGTGGGCCTTCTCACGTCGAGCCCCCGGTCGCGCAGTCCGGTGAGGAGGCGCTTCACGACCGTGGCGTTCTCGGTGTCGCCCTCCACGAGCGCCAGAGGCACCTTGCTGCCGTCGGCGGCGATCCCGAGGGCCACGACGCACAGATAGTCGCCGAAATTGGCCCCGTCGATCATGATCACGACCAGGTCGAGCTCGGTGAGATCGGCCGACATGAGCTCGGCCAGGGCGGACTCCGTCATAGCCACAAAGCGCCGGGAGACGGCCGACTTCGACACCGAGCGGGTGCGCTCCGCCACCTGCTCGCCCATGGGCTCGAGGCCCACCACGTAGCGGCGGCACGAGAGCTTGGCCAGCATCCGGGCAAGCGTCTCGCGCCCCAGAAGCTCGGTGGAGCTGGCTGCCTCGTAGGTGGGCAGGTGCACCTCGGCGCTGCCGTCGGCACTGCGCAGCCTGGGGCGGCGGATCTGAACCTGACGGCCTCCGAGGGTCACGAGGCCGTCGTCGCTCCCGTGGCGCACGGCCACACGCTCCGGGTCGTGGCGGCCCTTCTGGCCGGCGATGGCGGAGGCGTCGAACTCGAGGAGCACGTCGAGCACCTTGAGGCCCGTGCCCACCGCGAAGGCGAGCAGGCCCTCCTCGAGCTCGCCGGCGAGGTCGGCGATGGCGACGGTCACGGTGTCGGGCAGGGCGACGGTGGCTTCCTCGGCCCGAGCGGTGGGCCTGGCCTTTTTCGATGTCACCCGCCCGTGGTGCGCGCCGCTGGTCGTGGTCTGGTAGTTCTTCTTCATGGCGGTCCCTTTCCTGAGTTGGATCTCTTGCAGGAGCCCGACACCTACCAGAAGGCAGGCATCAGGCGAGGGACCGCCACCTCAATTCACACGCTCAGCGGGACAACCTCGATTGGACCCCATCCGACATGTGTCGGTGCCGAGCACCCTGGCTAGAACGCCGGGTGACCGGTAAGCGGTTGAACGCCGGTGCACGGGTTCTTGACGATCATGCCCTTTTCGACTGAAACCTGGAGCATGCGCCCGCAACATCCGATACCTTGCGTTGG
>DATHCF010000140.1:0-5098 GCA_035319705.1 Acidimicrobiales bacterium
GGGCAACGGCCCGGTCAACGCCCTCGACTCTGCGCTGCGCTCGGCCATCGGCCCGCACTTCCCCGAGCTGGCCGGCATCCACCTGGTCGACTACCGGGTGCGGGTGCTCGACACCGGCAAGGGCACCGCGGCGGTGACGCGCGTGCTCATCGACACCACCGACGGGGAAGTGGTGTGGACCACCATCGGGGTCTCCGAGAACGTGATCGAGGCCTCCTGGCAGGCCCTGTTCGACTCGATCGTCTACGGTCTGTTGCACACCGACCCGGCGACGCGAAAGTGATCACGGCCACTCCATGACCCAGCCCAGCTACGTGCCCATCACCGAGGCCGACCAGGTGCGCGGCGCCTACCGCCTGCGCACGCCGCTGCCGTGGCGGGCGGACCGGGTGGCGGACCTGCGCACCCCCGGCCAGCCGCGGGGACGGGAGATGGGGGTGCCGGGTCCCGACCAGGGGTACGCACTGCTCCTGGCCGAACGGCTCTTCCGGGAGCGGCTCGAGCTCACCCCCGGGATCACAGCGGAGGACGCCATGACGGGGGCGGCCGAGCTGTCCAGCGCCCGCGCCGCGCTGTTCGGCCGGGCTCCGGTCGCTCGCGACGTCGAGATGGCGCTGCAGCTCTTCGGCTTTCTCGGCGACGCTCCGGCCGAGCTGGTTGCCTTCCGCGATCCGCTGTTCCAGGCAGCCTCCCATCATTACGAGCAGCGCCGCAGGATCGTCGACGCCGTACCGGAGACCACCCTGCGCATGAGCGCCGAGGAGGTCCACGCCCGGTTGTCGGACTGGCGGTCACTGGTGTCGACCGACACGGCGGGCCGCTCCCCGTCCGGCACCGACACCGCCTGATCGGCATGGAGCAGCCGCGGGCCTTCGCCTTGAGCGACGCCCAGGAGGAGTTCCGGGTGAGCCTCCGCCAGATGTGCGAGGAACGCATCGGCCCGCACGCCGCCCGGGTCGACGCCGAGGCCGCCTTCCCGTGGGACGCCTTCAAGGCCTGTGTGGAGATGGAGCTGCCGGCGGTGGGGCTGCCCGTCGAGTACGGCGGGGCCGGCGCCGACCACGTCACGCAGGCCGTCATGGTGGAGGAGCTGGCCAGGGTGTGCGCCTCCACCAGCGTGACCGTGCTCATCTCCAGGCTTGGGATGGTTCCCATCCTGAACTGGGGCTCCGAGGAGCTGAAGCACCGCTACGTCCCGCGCGTGGCATCGGGGGAGGCGCAGGCCAGCTACTGCCTGTCGGAGGCCGACGCCGGCAGCGACGTGGCCGCCATGCGGTGCCGTGCGGTGCGCGACGGTGACCATTACGTGCTGTCGGGAAGCAAGTACTGGATCACCAACGCCGGGGTTTCCGACACCTACACCGTGTTCGCCAAGACCGATCCGGACGCGGGACATCGCGGGATCAGCTGTTTCGTGGTGGAGGCCGACCGGGGGGTCGAGGTGGCCAAGCTCGAGCACAAGATGGGCCTGCGCGGCAGTCCCACCGGGGAGATCGTCCTCGACGACGTGCGGGTGCCGGTCTCCAACCGCCTCGGCGACGAGGGCCAGGGGTTCACCATCGCCATGCACACCCTGGATCGCAGCCGTCCCATCATCGGGGCCCAGGCGGTGGGCATCGCCCAGGGCGCGCTCGACCACGCCATGGCCTACATGGCCCAGCGCCAGGCGTTCGGACAGTCCATCTCCGAATTCCAAGGCCTGCGTTTCATGGTGGCGGACATGGCCATGCGCACCGAAGCCGCACGAACCCTCGTCTACCGCGCCTGCTCGATCGTCGACGCCGGTGATCCCCGCGGCGAGCTGGCCATGACCGGCGCCATGGCCAAGTGCTTCGCCTCGGACACGGCCATGTCGGTGACCACCGACGCCGTGCAGCTGCTCGGGGGCTACGGCTACACCAAGGACTTCCCGGTCGAGCGGTACATGCGCGACGCCAAGGTCACCCAGATCTACGAGGGGACCAACCAGATCCAGCGTGTCGTCATCGCCAAGAGACTGCTCGGGTAGCGCGGTCGCGAGCCAGCAGGGCGGGGGAGCGCCCGCCGTCCCCGGGTAGAACAGGTTCTATAATCGCCTGCGCCCCGGGCAGCTCGCCCGGGCAGCTCGCCCTGCCGTCCGCCCGTGGCCGGCGGACGAGGCCGTGCAGGGGCGGCGCAGCCGCCGGTCAACGAGGAGAGGCCCATGGCGCAACCGGTGATCGTCGAAGCGGTGCGGACCCCCATCGGCAGGCGCAACGGTGCGCTGTCGGGTCTGCACGCGGCGGAGCTGCTCGGTGTGGCGCAGGTCGAGTTGGTCAAGCGAGCCGGCATCGACCCGGCCGAGGTGGAGCAGGTCGTCGGCGGGTGCGTCACCCAGGCCGGGGAGCAGGCGTCCAACGTGACCCGGACCGCCTGGTTGAGCCAGTCGCTGCCCTACGAGGTGGCTGCCACCACCGTCGACTGCCAGTGCGGCTCCTCCCAGCAGGCCAACCACTTCGTCTCCAACCTCATCGCCGCCGGCGCCGTCGACGTGGGCATCGCCTGCGGGGTGGAGGCCATGAGCAGAGTGGGGCTGGGGGCGAACGTGTTCAACGGCCCCGGCACCTCGCGCCCGCCCGACTTCCCCTGGGACATGCCCGACCAGTTCGGGGCGGCCGAGCGCATCGCCGCCAAGCGCGGCATCACCCGGGATCAGGTCGACGCCCTCGGGCTGGCCTCGCAAGAGAAGGCGGCGCGGGCCTGGGCCGAGGGCCGCTTCGACCGCGAGGTGGTGCCGGTGGAAGCACCGGTGGTCGGCCCCGACGGTCCCACCGGCGAGCGCCAGGTGGTGACCCGAGACGGCGGCCTGCGCGAGACCTCGGCCGAGGCCCTCTCCTCCCTGAAGCCCGTGATGCCCGACGGCATCCACACCGCCGGCAACTCATCACAGATCTCCGACGGGGCCGCGGCCGTGCTGTGGATGTCGCAGGAGCGCGCCCGGGCGGGGGGACTGCGGCCGCGTGCGCGCATCGTGGCCCAGGTGCTCGTGGGGTCCGATCCCTACTACCACCTCGACGGCCCGGTGGAGGCTACGGCCAAGGTGCTGGCCAAGGCCGGGATGACCATGGCCGACGTCGACCTGTTCGAAGTGAACGAGGCGTTCGCCTCGGTGGCGCTGTCGTGGGCCCAGGTGCACGAGCCGGATATGGAGAAGGTGAACGTGAACGGCGGCGCCATCGCCCTCGGCCACCCGGTGGGGGCCACCGGCAGCCGGCTTGTCACCACCGTCCTGCACGAGCTCGAGCGGCGCGACGCGTCCGTGGCGTTGGTGACGATGTGCTGTGGGGGAGCGCTTGCCACCGGATCGATCATCGAGCGCCTGTAACAAGAACATGGCCGGAACAGAGCACCTGATCTTCGAACGACGGGGGCCGGTGGCCATCGTCACCATGAACCGCCCCGAGGCTCGCAACGCGCTCAGCCTGCCCATGCTGGTGGGCATGGCCGACGCCTGGGAGGAGATCGACGGCGACGACGACATCCGCTGTGCCGTGCTCACCGGCGCCGGCGGCACGTTCTGCTCCGGCATGGACCTCAAATCGATGTCGGGGCCGGACGCCGAACGCTACCAAGACCGGACGAAAGCCGATCCGGACCTGCACTGGAAGGCGCTGTTGCGCCATTACCAGCTGCGCAAGCCGCTCGTCGCCGCCGTGGAGGGTTACGCCGTGGCCGGCGGCACCGAGATCCTGCAGGCGACCGACATCCGGGTGGCGGGCCGGAGCGCCAAGTTCGGCGTGTTCGAGGCCCGGCGTGGGCTGTTCCCTCTCGGCGGTTCCACGGTGCGCCTTCGGCGGCAGATCCCCTTCACCATGGCCATGGACCTCCTCCTCACCGGCCGCGAGGTCCCGGCCGAGGAGGCACTGCGCATCGGGCTGATCGGTCGCGTCGTGCCCGACGGCACGGCGCTGGAGGAGGCACTGGGTATCGCCGAGACCATCTCCTCGAACGGCCCGTTGGCGGTGGAGGCCATCAAACGATCGGTGCGCGAGACAGAAGGGGTGCCCGAGCGCGAAGCACTCAAGATCGAGCTCGAGATCGGGATGCCCATCTTCGCCACCGAGGACGCGGCCGAAGGCCAACGTGCCTTCGCCGAGAAGCGGCCGCCGCAGTACCGCCGCAGGTGAGCCGCCCGGAGGCGGACGACCGACCCGGCGCGGACGACCAATCCGGCGAGGACGACGCCGAGCCACCATCGGGCGTCTCCGACTTCGGCATCTCGCCGCTCGGGACGTCCATCGGCGGGCCCCGCCATCCCCGCCGGCCCGGCGCGCCGGGCGCGCCGAGCGCCGAAGGCGTCGGCGAACCGGAGCGGTCCCGTTTCGCAGCGGCAGCGGCGCTCCGCCGCATCACCGCCGCCATCGTCGGGCGCCCCCTGCCCGACTCCGAGCTGGCGGCGGCGGCCGGTTCGCTCGGCGCCCTGGCCGATCGCCTGGAGGAGCAGGCAGGCCCGGGTCGCCGCCCCAGGTCGCAACCCGACCCGGGCGGCCCTCCGCAGGAGTTCTTCCCCACCAGTCCCGTCATCGGCTTCGCCAACCCGCTCGCACCACCGGTGCTGGTGGAGTCGGCCGACGACGGGCTGCGGGGATCGGCCTTCTTCGACTACCAGTACGAAGGCCCGCCGACGTGCGTGCACGGTGGGGTCATCGCCCTGGTGTTCGACGAGCTGCTCGGCGCCGCCAACATCGCCGCCGGCTGCCCGGGCATGACGGGGACCCTCACCGTCACCTACCGCAGGCCCACGCCGCTGCGGACGCAGCTTCGGGTGGATGCCCGCTGCGTCGACCGCCAAGGTCGCAAGATCCGCACCTGGGGCGGCATGTTCCACGACGACGAGCTTCTGGCCGAGGCCGAGGGGATCTTCATCGAGCTCGCTCCGGAGCGCTTCCTCCGGATCATCGGGTTCGACGCCCAGGCACAGGGCTGACCGAAGTGGCCGAAACCGGCCGGAACTGGGAGAACGGGGCCACTGAGGGTGCTCAGCCTCCAGACAGGGGACACGGCTGCCGATACCGTTGACGAGCGGCCGGCGGGGGCGTCGGCTCGTCGCGAGGACGGATCCCTTTGGGTCACCAGCCAC
>DATHCF010000141.1:0-2539 GCA_035319705.1 Acidimicrobiales bacterium
CACCCTGGCCATGAGCTCCGCCCCCTCGGTGGAAGGGGTGATCGGGTAGCCGAAGACGTGGCGGCAGCCGGCCAACAGCGCTCCGACGGCAAAGGCGTTCGTTCCCTTGACGAGCAACGGCTCGCGCTCGGGCAGGGTTACCGTGCGGTCCGGAGCCGGACGGTGGGCCGGATGCTCGGTCGGACGCCCGAGAAAGGCGGCGGCCTCCTCCTGTGTCAAGGGGAGCAGGGCATAGGGCTCCGGGCAGGCGTCGAAGCACAGCCCGCAGCCGTTGCAGTCGGCCAGGTCGAGGGTCACCGGGACGAGACCCGTCACGGGGTGGATCTCGTTGCCGAGCGCGAGGCAACCCTTTATGCAGGAGTCGACGCAGCGGCCACAGCCCTTGCAGAGCTCGGGTACCAGAAGCGGCAGCGGCCGCTCCAGCACCCTGGCCGTCGCCATCGGCGTCACCTCCGTTCGCCGCCTCTGCTCTCCATGCTCCGGCGCTTCCCGGGACACAGCCAGGACCCATCGGTCCGCCCCGGACGGGGCCGAAAGACCCTTTTCCGGCCGCGGCTCTGCGCACGAGAGTCGAAGAAGAAGCGCGCACCGAGGAACGGCAGTGGCTGACGACGTCCCGACAGACCCGGAGCTCGAGTCACGGGCCCGAGCGGCGCGGGTGTCGCTTCGGCCGCTGCTCCATCCGGGCTCGATCGCCGTCGTCGGCGCGGGCGACGATCCGAGGAGCATCCCCGGCCTGCTCATGGAGAACCTGGCCGGAAGCGGCTTCGGCGGCCCGCTGTTCCCCGTGAACCCCCGCCACCCGACGGTGCAGGGGATGGCCGCCTACCCCGTACTGGCCGCCTGCCCGGAGATCCCCGACCTGGTGGTGGTGTGCACGCCGGCTCCCGCCGTGCCCGACGTCGTGATCCAAGCCGCGGAGCTCGGGGTGCGGGCGTGCTGCGTCATCTCCGCCGGGTTCGCCGAATGCGGTCCCCAAGGCGCGGCGCTGCAGGCGAAGCTCGTCGCGCTGGCCGGCGAGGCGGGAATGCGGCTCGTCGGCCCCAACTGCACGGGCATCCTGGGCGGCGACGGCGAGCGGCGCTTCAACGCCACCTTCAGCCGGCCCCTGCCCCGGCCGGGGGGCGTCGTGGTGGTCAGCCAGTCCGGCGCCGTCGGGGTCGGGATGCTCGAGGCGGCCGAGGTGCGGGGACTGGGCGTCGGCACCTTCGTGTCGGTCGGCAACTGCGCGGACGTCACGGCCAACGACTTGCTGTTGGCGAGCCACGGCGACGAGTCGGTGGCGGTGGTGCTGCTGTACCTGGAGTCACTCCCGGACCCGCCGGACTTCGTGCGCGTGGCCCGATGGGTGGGCGCACGCGTGCCGATCGTCGTGGTGAAGGCCGGTCGTACCGCGGCCGGACGGCGCGCCGCCGCTACGCACACCGCCGCACTGTCGGGCGGAGAGACGGCGGTGCGCGGCCTTCTCGATCAGGCGGGGGTGATCACGGCCGACTCGATCGAGGAGATGCTGGACCTGGCCACCCTGCTGAGCGTGACCCGGCGGCTCGGCGGGGATCGCGTGGCCGTGGTCACCAATGGCGGAGGTCCCGGAATCCTCGCTGCCGACGCCTGCGAGACACACGGGCTCTCGGTTCCGCCGCTGGGCGAAGGTGCGCGCCGGCGCCTGCGCGCCTTCCTCCCGCCGCAGTCTTCGGTCGCCAACCCCGTGGACATGATCGCCGGCGCCGGCCCGGAGGACTACCGCCGGGCCGTGCTGGACACCGGCGCCAGCGGCGAAGCCGACACCGTGATGGCGGTCTTCAACACCCCGCTGCTCACCGGCCCCGACGAGGTGGCATCTGCGCTGGCGTCGGCCCGGGCAGAACTGGACCCACAGCTGCAGCTGGTGGCCGTGTTCGTCAACCGGCCCCGCCCTCCCGCTGCGCTCGCTGCCGCCGGCATCGCCTGCTTCGAATCGCCCGAGCGCGCCGGACGCGCCCTCGGCCGGGCGCGGTCGTGGGATCAGCGCCGGCATCGAGTGGCCGATCGGATCCGACAACCCGAGGTCGACGGCCAACGCGTCCGCCGGCTCGTCGAGCGTGCCGCGTCCCGAACGGGCGAGGGCGGGTGGATGCGAACCGACGATGCGCTCGCCCTGGTGGAGGCGTACGGGATCGCCACGCCCCCCTGGCGGATCGTCCACACCCCGGCCGAGGCCGCCGGGGCACAGGAGGGCCTGGCCCGCCCCGTGGCCGTCAAGGCGGCCTCGGCCATTCACAAGACGGATGCCGGTGCGCTCCGTCTCGACGTGGACAGCCCGCAGCAGGCAGCCGAAGCCGTCCGGGCCATACGGGCCGAGCTGGCGGGACGCGCCATGGCCGGGGCGGCCGGGGAGTTCCTGGTGCAGGAGCAGGTTGAAGGCGGCCTGGAGATGATCGTCGGGCTCCGGCGCGACCCCGTCCTCGGTCCGCTCGTCCTGGTGGGACTGGGCGGCCGGTGGGTGGAGCTCCTGGGGGACGTCGCCGTCCGCCTGGCGCCTCTCACCGACGCGGACGTC
>DATHCF010000142.1:0-12511 GCA_035319705.1 Acidimicrobiales bacterium
GACAGCTTCACCGTGGAGGTGCAGGACCAGACGATCGGTCCGCTGTCGGAGGGCAAGGTGGGCGCCCCCGACATGGTGGTGACCGCCACCAGCGAGGACTTCGCCGATCTGTTCTGGGGGGATCTCAACCCGTCGGAGAAGTACATGTCCGGCGAGATCGTCCTGGCCGGATCGCAGGAGGACGTCATGCGCCTCGACGCCCTGTCGATGGTGGCGTTCCTCGAGCAGTGACCGGCCCCGAAGCAGGCCCCCTGACGTCGGAGACCTCCGGCTCGCCGGGGGGCGCCGGCGCGCCGGTCGCCCACCACGGGGCGGTGCTGCGCCGGGCCATGGGACTGCGCACGACCGTGTCGACGTCCACCGGACTGGCCTTCGCCGCCCTGGAGTACCTGGCGGCCGCCGGTCTGGTGGCATACGTGGCCGGCGACTCGGCCTGGATCGCCGTCGCCACCGCCGGGCTGCTGGCCCTTTTGGCATGGGGCTTCTTCGGCGAGCTCAACGGCATGTTCCCGACCGCGGCGGCCATCCGCCTGTACATGAAGCGGTCGATGGACGACCGTGCCGCCTTGATCATCACCTTCACCTATATGACCACCATCATCCTGGTGATCGCCGCCGACGCCTTTGTGGTCGGCTCCGCCATCGCCAAGGTGTTCGGCCAGGAGACCTTCACGGCCGGGCTGTGGATCGTGGCCCTGCTGGCCGTGGCCGTGGGCGCCAACCTGCGGGGCATCAAAGTGGCGGGCACGGTGCAGGACGCCGCCACCTTCACCGTGCTCGGGGCCACCGCCGTCATCGCCACCACCGCTCTTCTGCGCAGCCACCGCGCCCTGCGCTTCCCGCTGTCTCCGTTGCACGGCCACAGCCCCGGCGACCTCATCGAGGCGGTGGCGCTGGGGGTCTTCCTCTACAGCGCCTTCGAATGGGTGACGACCAACGCCGAAGAGGTGCGTCGTCCGCAGCACGTGCACCGGGGCATGCTGGCCGCCATCGGCCTGCTGCTCGTGGTGTGCTCGCTCATCACCATGGCCATGAGCCATCTGCTCACCCACCATCAGCTCGGCTCGGCCTTTCCCCAGCTGTATCTGGGCCGGGCGGCCTTCGGGCGGGCCGGGCTCTGGGTGATGGCCGGCATCACCGCCCTCACCGCGCTCAACACCTTCAACGGCGGCTTCATCACCGCCTCGCGCTTCATCTATGCCACCGCCCGCGAAGGGAGCCTTCCCCGGCAGCTGGCCGCCTTGAACGACCGGGCCGTCCCGTGGGTGCCGGTGGTGGGACTGGGCATCGGGGCGGCGATCGTGGCGCTGGTGGTGGCGGCCAGCCACTCCTGGCAGGTGCTGGTGGCCACCGGCGCCGCGCTCGAAGCCATGATCTACGCAGTGGCCGCCACCTGCGTCGTGCGCCTGCGTGGGCGGCTCCCCGACCATCACCGGCCGTTTCGGATGCGGGTGGCCCGCGGCCTCGGTGCGTTCGGCGTGGTGGTGTTCGGCGCCCTGGCCGCGGTGGCCAGTGTGTCGGTCGACAACCGCTTCGACCCTGTGCCGCTCGTGGTCATCGGTGTGTGCGCCGGACTGTCCGCCTACTACGTGCTTGGGGTGCTGCCGCGGGTGCGTGCCGCCGAAGCGGCGCGGCGAGCAGGCAGAGCACGTCGTCGTCCGCCCCCGGCCACCCCGCTACAGCCGTCTGGCACTCGGTAGAATCGAGTGCCAGAACGGCCATGACACGAGCGTCGACGAGAGGTTCCCGCACACCGGCTCCGCCTTCGGCGCGGCGTGCCACAGCGCCATCCCAAGGCATGGGCGCCGCCGACACGGACCCCCGGGCCGGGGACGAGCCGCTCGACGACCGAAAGGCCGCCATCTTGAAGGCCGTGGTGGCCGAGTACATCGACTCCGCCCAGCCGGTGGGGTCCGGGCACATCACCGGGCAGCCGGGTGTCGAGGTCTCCTCGGCCACCGTCCGCAGCGACATGGCGGCCCTCGAGCGCGAGGGTTACCTGGTCCAGCCACACACCAGTGCCGGGCGCATACCGACCGACAAGGGATACCGGTTCTTCGTCGACCACCTGGGCCGCCAGGGGCACCTCGGCCCGGACCAGCGACAGCACGTCCGCCAGTTCTTCCGCCACGTACACGGAGAGGTGGAGGAGCTGCTCGGTCGCACGAGCGGGCTACTGGCCGAGCTCACCGACTACGCGGCGGTGGTGGTGGGGACCGGCCACGAGCGGGCCACCGTCCGCTCCGTGCAGCTGGTCGACCTGGGCCCGCGCCTGGCGCTGTTGGTGGTGGTGCTCTCCGACGGCTCGGTGGAGAAGCAGGTGCTCGACCTTCCCGAGGGGACCGTCCCGGCGGCGCTCGTCTCGTTGTCCAAGCGTCTGACCGCCTCGAGCCGCGGCGGAAGCCTGGTCGGACTGGCCGAACCGGGTGGTGCCAAGAGCAATGACGACGAGCTCATGCGCCGGGCACGGGCCGCGCTGGCCGATATGTGCGCCCCGCCCGAGCACGAGCACGTCTTCGTGGGCGGCTCGTCGCGCATGGCCGCCGCCTTCGACGCCATGGACACGGTCCGCTCGGTGCTGTCCATCTTGGAGCAGCAGTTGGTGGTGGTGGAGCTCGTCGAGCGGATCCTCGACCGCGGCCTGTCGGTCGCCATCGGCACCGAGCACGGCTTCGAGCCGCTGGCCTCGTGCGCGCTGGTGGTGGCGCCGGTGGACGTGGACGGCGAGCCCGCCGGCACCATCGGGGTGGTGGGCCCGACCCGTATGAACTACCCGCTGGCGCTGGCCGCCGTGCAGGTGGTCGGCGAACAGCTGGGCGAGCGCCTGAGCGGCGCGGCGGGAGCGGTGCCGGAGGAGCGTCCGGGGCGAGGAGGACGGCGTGGCCGCTGACTACTACGCCCTTCTGGGTGTCGGCCGCGACGCCAGCGACGAGGAGATCAAGCGCGCCTATCGCCAAAAGGCCCGCGAGCTGCATCCCGACTCGACCGGCGGCGACGCCACCGCGGAGGCCCGCTTCAAGGAGGTCACCCTTGCCTACGAGGTGCTGCGCGATCCCGAGCGCCGCGCCCGCTACGACCGCTTCGGGCCCGAAGGGGTGGACATGTCGCTCGGGAACATGGCCGGTTCCTTCTTCGGCGGTGGCCTGACCGACATCTTCGACGCGTTCTTCGGTGGCGGGCCACAGCACCGAAGCGGGCCGATCCGTGGCTCGGACGCCGAGGTGGTCCTGCAGCTCGATCTGCGCGAGGCGGTGTTCGGCGCGGCACGCCAGGTGAGCGTCGAAGAGCCGGTGGTGTGCACCACCTGCACCGGTTCCGGGTCGCGTCCGGGGACGACTGCGGTGCGCTGTCCGGAGTGCCAGGGCACCGGCGAGCTGCGCCGGGTGCGCCAGTCCATCCTGGGCCAGGTGGTGACGGCGGTGCCGTGCGGGCGATGCCAAGGTCTGGGCGAGGCCATCTCGAGCCCGTGCCCGGATTGCCGCGGCGACGGGCGGGTGGTGGAGCGCAAGGCCTTCACGGTGGACGTCCCGCCGGGCGTCGACCACGGATCGACGCTGCGTCTGTCCGGACGCGGGCCGGCAGGGCCGCGCGGTGGTCCGGCGGGCGATCTCTACGTGCACCTCACCGTGCACGAAGACGAGCGATTCGTGCGCGCCGGCGACGACTTGCAAGCGGTGCTGCCGATCTCCATGACCCAGGCGGCACTCGGCGCCAGCGTCGAGTTCGAGACGCTCGACGGCACCGAGACCATCGCCATCGCCCCCGGTACCCAGAGCGGACACGTGGTGCGCCTTCGCGGCCGCGGTGTGCCCCACGTGCGCGGCCGCGGCCGCGGGGACCTGCTGGTGCAGGTGGCGGTCGAGACGCCCACCGGGCTGTCCAAGCAGCAGGAGGAGCTGCTGCGCCAGCTGGCTGCCGAACGCGGCGAGGATGTCGCCGCACGCGACGAGGGGCTTATCTCGCGCCTGCGCTCCGCTTTCGGCTAAGAGGCAGAGCGGGCACGGCGCAGCGCGGTCCTAGTGTCGATGATTTCGGGGCCTGCTGCCGCCGGAGCCGCCGCCCAGCTGTTCGTGTCCGACCTCGAGCAGCCGGTGCCGTCGGAGGAGGACGTCCACCATCTCCTGCGGGTGCTGCGCGTGCGCCCCGGGGAGACGGTGGTGGCAGCAGACGGGGCCGGCTCGTGGCGGTTGTGCCGCCTCGTCGAAGGCCGGCCCGGCACCCTGGCGCCGCAGGGCGAGGTCCACGTCGAGCAGGCCCCGGCCGAGCCGGTGACCGTCGGGTTCGTCCCGGTGAAAGGAGACCGCCCGGAATGGGTGGTCCAGAAGCTCACCGAGCTCGGGGTGGACCGCATCGTGGTGCTGTCCGCCGTACGTTCGGTGGTGCACTGGGAGGGCGAGCGGGCTCAGAAGGCCAGGGAGCGCCTGGGCCGGGTGGCCAGGGCCGCCGCCGCCCAGAGCCGCCGGGCCCGGCTCCCGGCCCTGCACGGCGTCTGGAGCCTGCAGGACATGGCGGGAGACCCGGTCTCCGCTCCGCTGTCCCTGGCCGACCCCGCCGGCACCACCCCGGCCGGCGACCTGCGTTGCCTGGCCGTGGGGCCCGAGGGCGGCTGGGACCCGCCCGAGCGCTCGGGCCTCGCCCTGGTCGGCCTGGGTGGCGGGGTCATGCGGGCAGAGACAGCGGCGCTGTCCGCCGGCACCCTGCTGTGCGCGCTGCGGGACGGCTGGTCGCCTCCCGGCCGGGCAATGGGTATTGCGAATTAGCGCCTGACCGGGGCTTTCCTGGTGCGGATTCCCGTGATTCCTCAGTTGGGACACAGTATCCTGTTGCAATCACCACGCTGAGTGAGCAAGACTACATCGATACAGGGGACGGTCGGGGGGAGATGGCCGCCTTCCGTGGTGAAGGTGTACCGGCTCCGGAGTGTGTCGCCGGGGGCGGCTCGGGGCGCCGAGGGCAAGCGAGGATCTGAATGGTCATGGTGAACCAGCCGGTCGTCTCCGACGAAGACGAGCAAGAGGAATCGGCACGCGCCGCGTACGCCCGGGCCGTGGGCTCCCGTCTTCGCGCTGTCCGCAAGCAGATGCGCCTGTCGTTGCAAGCGGTGGAAGCCATGTCCGACCAGGAGTTCAAGGCCTCGGTACTCGGCGCCTACGAACGCGGCGAGCGGGCGATCTCCGTGCCCCGTCTGCAACGGCTGGCCAAGTTGTACGACGTCCCGGTCGACCAGCTGCTTCCCCAGGACGACGACGACCGGCGCTGGGGACCGGGGGGCGAACGTGAGGCCGCCGATTCCGGAAACGGCGAGAGCCCGGCACGGGCTCGCCGGGCGTTGCGGCCCTGGGACGGCAACGAGAAGGTCACCATCGACCTGACCAAGCTCAACTCGGTGAGCGGGCCCGAGCGCGACCTGCTGCGCCGCTTCCTCTCGATGATCCAGGTGCAACGCCAGGACTTCAATGGCCGGATGATCACCATCCGGGCCGAGGACCTGCGCGCCATCGCCTGTCTGTTCGGGGTGACGCCGGACGCCATGAGCCGGCGTCTCGACGAGCTGGGCCTGCGCGTCAGCGGCTGAGACAGCGGCTGGCCGTTTAGGCGGCCCCGGCACAGCGCATCCGCGGAGGCGCAACGGTTGACGCGCACCCGGCCGGTACCATCGCACCACGGCAATTCGACGGCGCCTTTGCGGAGGAGCGGTGAGCGAGCAGATCCGCTGGATGAGTACCAAGGAGGCGGCCGAGCACCTTGGCATCACCCTGCGCAGCCTGTACCGCTTCATCGACGAAGGGTCGTTGGCCGCCTACAAGTTCGGCCGGGTGATCCGCTTGAAAGCCGAGGACGTGGAGCACTTCATCGAGGCGTGCCGGATCGTGCCCGGCAGCCTCGAGCACCTCTACCCCGAGCTGAAGAGCCACTCGATGGGACGAGCTTCGGGATCAGACGGAGGCTCGTGACCGTCCAGCCCGGCTGCATCTTCTGCCGGATCGTAGCCGGCGAGGCTCCCGCCGACATCGTGCGCTCGAGCGACCACTCCGTCGCCTTTCGCGACGTGAACCCGCAGGCGCCCGTGCACGTGCTGGTGGTACCTCGACGACATGTGGACAACGCCTCGAGCGTGACCCACGAGGAGGCCGAGCTCACCGCCGACCTGTTGGTCACCGCCCGTGAGGTAGCTGAAGAGCTGGGGGTGGACAGAACCGGCTACCGCCTGGTGATGAACGTGGGTGACGACGCGTTGAACAGCGTGCCCCACCTCCACGTGCACCTTCTCGGCGGCCGGCAGATGAAGTGGCCCCCGGGCTGAAGGTTCTCTGCGGACCGCCTGGTACTCTGGCCGACGAACGCCCGTGTCGCCTACTCAGGTCAAGATCCTCGTCCCGGGCAACCACCTCATGGTGGGATTGCTCGGACAGCGGGACGAGCTGTTGCGCCTCGTCGAAGACGCCTTCCACGAAGTGCACATCGTGGTGCGGGGCAACGAGATCACTATCGAAGGTGACGAGGCCGAACGGGTGGGCCGGCTGTTCGACGAGCTGGTGATGCTGCTCGAACAGGGACAGCGTCTCGACGCCTCGGACATCGGACGCACCATCGCCATGGTGAAGGACGACGTGCGGCCGACCGACGTGCTCACCACCGAAGTGCTTCGCTCGGCACGCGGCCGGACCGTGCGCCCTAAGACTCCCGGTCAGAAGCAGTACACCGACGCCATCGGCGCCAACATCGTCACCTTCGGCATCGGCCCGGCCGGCACGGGCAAGTCGTACCTGGCCGTGGCGCTCGCTGCCCAGGCGCTGCAGGCCCACGAGGTGGACCGCATCATCCTCACCAGGCCGGCGGTGGAAGCAGGCGAGCGGCTCGGGTTCCTCCCCGGCGACATCATGGCCAAGGTCGACCCGTACCTGCGCCCCCTTTACGACGCCCTGTACGACCTGCTCGGCCCCGAAGGGGCGCAGCGCCTGCTCGAGCGGGGCACGGTGGAGGTGGCCCCGCTCGCCTTCATGCGCGGCCGGACGCTCAACCGGAGCTTCATCATCCTCGACGAAGCGCAGAACACCACTCCAGAGCAGATGAAGATGTTCCTGACCCGCATCGGCTTCGGCTCCAAGGTGGTGGTCACCGGCGACGTCACCCAGATCGACGTGGCCGGCGGCCGTTCGGGCCTCAGGGGGCTGGAGGAGGTGCTGGGATCGGTGACGGGCGTGGCCTTCGTGCACCTCACCAAGCACGACGTGGTGCGGGCCCGCATCGTGGCCGACATCGTGTCGGCCTACGAGGCCGCCGACGCCGCGGTCCGCCGCAGCAGCGGTTCCCCGGGGCGTTCCTCCCGGCGCCGCGACCCCGCGCATGGGCGCTGACGTCTTCGTCGCCGACGAGCAGTCGGCCCTCCAAGTCGACGTGGAGCGCTGGGCCGAGCTGGCCCGCAGCGTCCTCGACGCCGAAGGTGTGGGTGACGACGTGGAGGTGTCGCTGCTGTTCGTGGACGAGCCGGCCATCGCCGAGCTCAACGAGCGCTTCCTCGGCAACAGCGGACCCACCGACGTGCTGGCCTTCCCCATCGACGACGAGGCGGTCCCCGGCGGGCGCTCTCCCGACGAGGGCGGCACCGGCCCCGGTGGACCGCTGTCGTCGGAGGAGGAGCCGGTGCCGATGCTGCTCGGCGACGTGGTCGTGTGCCCGACGGTGGCCCGGCGCCACGCCGAAGAGCGGGAGCGGTCGGTGGAGGACGAGATGGCGCTGCTGGTGGTCCACGGCCTGCTGCACCTGCTCGGGATGGACCACGCCGACTCCGACGAGGCCGAGCGCATGGAGCGGCGCGAGCAACAGCTGCTGTCGCGTTTCTGGCGTTCGACCGGCTGACCGGAGGCCAGTGTGAGCGCGGTACCGGCGACGGCCTTCGCCGGGTCGGACTGGGTGATGGTGGCGATCGTGGTGGTGCTGATCGCCGCCTCGGCCGGGCTGGCCATGGCCGAGACGTCGCTCACCCGGATGAGCCGGGTGAAGGCCATGTCCCTCGAGGACGACCACCGCCGCGGCGCCAGCTTCCTGGTGCGCCTGGTGGAGCATCCCGAGAAGTTCCTGAACCCCATCCTGCTGCTCACCCTGGTGTGCCAGCTGGTGAGCGCCACCCTGGTCGGCGTGCTGGCCGACCGGCTGTTCGGGGGGATCGGGGTGGCGGTGGCGGCGGTGTTCGAAGTGGTGGTCATCTTCGTGCTGGCCGAGGCGTTGCCCAAGAACTGGGCCGTCCAGCACCCCGAGCGCGCCGCTCTCAGCGCCGCCCCGGTGGTCGACGCCGTGGTCCGCTTCCCGCCGGTTCGATGGGTGTCGGGGGCACTCATCGGGGTGGCCAACCTCTTGGTCGGACAGCGGCGCAAAAAGAGCACAGTCAGCGAGTCCGAGCTGCTGGCCATGGCCGACGTGGCGGCCGAGGACGAGGTGATCGAGACCGAGGAGCGGGCCCTCATCCATTCGATCATCGACTTCGGCGACACCATCGTGCGCGAAGTGATGCGGCCACGTCCCGACATGGTCAGCGTGGACGCCGACCTCACGGTGTCGGTGGCACTGGGGTCGGCCATGGGAGCGGGCTACTCGCGCCTGCCGGTGCACACCGGCAACATCGACGACGTGGTCGGCATCGCCTACGCCAAGGACCTCATCCGGGCCGAACGCGAGGGCCACGGCGACGAACCGGTGCGGTCGTTCGTGCGTCCGGCCCACTTCGTCCCCGAGACCAAGAGGGTGTCGCTGCTCATGCGCGAGATGCAGGAGCTCAAGTACCACCAGGCCATCGTGGTCGACGAGTACGGCGGCACGGCGGGGCTCGTGACGTTGGAGGATCTGATCGAAGAGCTGGTGGGCGAGATCGTGGACGAGTACGACGTGGAGGAGCCCCCCGTCGAGAACCTCGGCGAGGGCGAGGTCTCGGTGTCGGCCCGCCTGGCGGTGGACGAGCTCAACGAGCTGCTCGAAGCCGAGCTGCCGGAGGGCGATTGGGACACGGTGGGAGGACTCCTGTTCAACCTGTTGGGACGCGTCCCGCTGCAAGGTGAGTCGGTCGACGTCGACGGAGTCCATCTGGTGGTCGAACGGGTGCAGGGCAACCGCATCGGACGCATCCGGGCCACCGTGAACCGCCCGCCGGCCCCCGCCACCGGGCCCTCCTCCGGCGACGGCTGAGACGGACGAGCCGTTGCGCCCGTTCCGCTCCGGCTTCGTGGCGGTGGTGGGCCGTCCCAACGTGGGGAAGTCGACGCTCGTCAACCGCATCGTCGGGCAGAAGGTGACGATCACCTCCTCGCGGCCCAACACCACCCGCCGGGTCCTGCGGGGCGTGCTGCACCGGCCGGATGCCCAGGCGGTGTTCGTCGACACGCCGGGCCTGCACCGTCCCAAGACGGCGCTCGGCCGGCGGCTCAACGAGCACGTGGGCGACGCCCTGGGCGACGTCGACGTGGTGGTGGCCCTGCTCGACGCCACGCAACCGGTGGGGCCCGGCGACCGCCTGGTGCTGGTGCGGGCGGCCGGCGCCTGCCGCCGGCCCGAGGCGGCCGGCACGCCGGGAGAACTGGCCGGGCTGCTGGTGGTGGTCAACAAGGTGGACCGCGCCACCCGGGCGCAGGTGCTCGAGCGGCTGGCCGAGGCCAGCGCCGTCGTGGAGGGCGCCGAGCCGGGCGAGCCGTGCGGGGACGAAGGCGCCGGCAGCGGTGGCGAGGCCGGCGCAACGGTGGATCGCGGGGTCGAGTACCTGCCGGTGTCGGCGGCCACCGGCGAGGGTGTCGATCAGCTGGTCGAGGCCGTGCTGGCCCGTCTGCCGGAAGGTCCCCCGTATTTCCCCACCGACATGGTGAGCGACCAGCCGGAGGCCTTCCGGGTGGCCGAGCTGGTGCGGGAGCAGCTGCTCAGCCATGTGCGCGAAGAGCTGCCGCACGCCATCGCCTGCCGGGTGACCGAGTGGGAGTGGCCCCGGGTCCGCGTCGAGATCGTGGTGGAGCGCGAGTCGCAGAAGGGCATCGTGATCGGGCACGCCGGCGGCGTCCTCAAGGCCGTCGGTACCGCCGTGCGCGCCCAGCTGCCGCCCGGCGCCTTTGTGGAGCTGCACGTGCGGGTGGACCCGCACTGGCAGCAGCGGACCGACGCCATCGAGCGCCTCGGTTACTGATCCCGCTGACCCCGCTCGCTGTCGATGGCGGTCAGAAAGGCGAGTGCCTCCGACCGATCGGTGGTGAAGGTCATGGGGGGCAGGGCGGCGCGCAGCTCTGCGCCGTAGCCGGCGCGCGCCAGGCGGCGGTCGAGGACCGCCACCACGCCGCGGTCGGTCGAGGACCGGATCAGCCGCCCCGCTCCCTGGGCCAGCAGGGTGGCTGCCCGGGGGAGGTCGACCAACCGGAAGGCCGCCGGCCCGGCCAGCTCCCGCCGGGCCTGCAGCAAGGGGTCGTCCGGCCGGGGGAAGGGGAGCCGGTCGATGGCCAGCAGACTCAGGGTGGGGCCGGGCACGTCGAGGCCCTGCCAGAACGACATGGTGGCGAACAGACAGGCGGATTCCTCACCGGCGAAGGCGGAGACCAGTGCCGGCTTGGGCAGATCGCCCTGGGCCAGGATGGGAAACGGAAGACGACCGCGGAGGTACTCCGCCGCCTGCCGCATGGCACGCCAGCTGGTGAACAGCGCCAGGGTGCGCCCTCCGGCGGCGGCGATGAGCGCACCGAGCTCGTCGCGCAACGCCGGCTCCGACTCGCCGAGGCGCCGGTCCGGCAGCTGCGCCGCGCAGTACAGCAGGGCGTTCGTCTCGTAGGGGAAGGGGCTCCCCACGTCGAGCTCGTCGCTCGAACCGCCCGGGATCCCCAGGCGACGCCGCAACAGCGGCGGAACGGTGGCGGAGGTGAGCACGGCGGTGACAGACGGCCACAAGCGCGCCGCCAGGATGTCGCCCACCTCCACCGGCGCGCCACGCAAGCTCCGCCACCGGCCGACCGGCCCGGCCGCTTCCACCCAGGCCACCTGGTCGCTTCCGAGATCGCCGAGCGTCAGCACGTCGTCGAGCAGATGCGCGCAGGCGAGCATCGCCCGTGCCCGGCGCGCCGAATCGTCTGGCCCCGATGCGCCGACCTTTCCGTCGGCCGGGCCGGTGCCGGCGCGGCGCAGGGTGCCCGACAGCGCCCGCAGCCGACCGGCGGCCAGCTCCAGCACGGCCCGCAACTCGCTGTCAGCGTCGTCTTCGACCACGGCCGGGGCCTTGCCGTCGTCGGAGGTCCCGCCCTGGCGCAACACGCGCCGGCCCACGAGGGGGGAGAGGACCTGGTCGAGACGATCGGCCACCTCGGCCACCCCGTCGGCCACCGTCGCCTCGTCAGGCGGACAAAGCCGCCGGGAGGAGGAGGCGGCGGCACGAAGACGGCCCGGTGTCAGGTCGACCCCGAGCCCGTCGGTCATGACGTCCTCCAGGGCATGGGCCTCGTCGAACACCACGACGTCGTGCTCGGGCAGCACCGCCCCGTCTGCGGCCAGATGCGCGGCGTACAGGTGCATGTTCACCACCACGACGTCGGCCGCTGTCGCTCTGGCCCGTGCCAGTTCGGCGAAGCAATCGGGCCCGGACGGGCAGCGGTAGGCGCCGGGACATTCCCGCGCCGTGACCGACACGTTCGCCCAGGCCCGCTGATCCGGCTCGAACGGCGCCTCGGCGCGATCGCCGCTGTCGGTCTCCTGCGACCACTCGATCAATCGCTGCACCTGATCGGCCACGGCGCCGCCGACGGCGGCGCCGGCCGGGACACGCACCGGGACAACGCCGCCGATGGCGCTCTGCCCGTCGACGCCTTCGCCTTCGTCCTCGGCCTCCGCGTCGAAGAGCATGGCCGCTACCGCTGCGCCGTTGCCGGTACCGGGCACGATGCCGGCGGACAGCTCGACGAGGCGCTGGCGACACAGATAGTTGGCCCGGCCTTTCAGCACGGCGAAGTCGAAGCGACGGCCGGCGCCGAGGGTGGTCGCCAGCTGGGGCAGGTCCTTGGAGGCCAGCTGGTCCTGCAGGTGCTTGGTCGCCGTGGCCACGACCGCCTTGCGCCCGGCACGCACCAGAGGCAGCAGGTAGGCGAGCGACTTCCCCGTGCCGGTGCCGGCCTGCACGACCAGGTGCCGGTCGAGCAGCAACGCACGAGCTACCGCCCTCGCCATCTGCAGCTGGCCCGGCCGCTCCTCGCCCCCTGTGGGTAGCGAGGCAGCCACTGCCCGTATCTGCTGGTCCAGCTCTTCGGCGTCGGTCCTGCTCTGCGCCGGGCCCACCATCCGACGCTACCGCGGCGCCCCACGCCTTTTGGGGTGCGCTTCTGGGCGGCGTCTTCGCCTCTTTCGGGGGGCAGTGGGCCATCCGCCATCGATCCTGGCCGGAGCCCCTCGCGCTACGCTGCTGCGAGCGACCGGTCGAGTCACGCAGGGCCGTTCGCCGTTGTCGGTTGACGCTTCGTCTCCCGCAAGTCAGAGCATGCGTGGGAATGAGGCATCAACATGG
>DATHCF010000143.1:0-2925 GCA_035319705.1 Acidimicrobiales bacterium
CCTTTTGTGCATGGCCGAAGACGCCACCCACCTGTCGCGCAGCACCTACGAGCGCCTCCAGGCCGAGCTCGAGGACCTGACCACCCGGGGCCGGGTGGAGATCGCCCGGGCCATCGAGGCCGCCCGGGCGCTGGGCGACCTCTCGGAGAACGGCGACTACCACGCGGCCAAGGACAGCCAGGGGAAGATGGAGGCGAGGATCCGTCAGATCCAGGCCACGCTGTCGCGGGCACAGGTGGTCGACGGGGGCGGCGACGGCAAGCCCGACGCCGTGGCAGCGGGCACGGTGGTGGGCATCCGCTACGAGGGTGACCAGGATGTCGAGCGCTTCCTCGTGGGGTCGATCGAAGAGCGCCACCACGAGCTGAACGTGATCTCCCCCGGGTCGCCACTCGGGCAGGCGCTCTTGGGGCGGGGCCCGGGCGACACCGTCGAGTACCAGGCACCCGGAGGCACGCTGCGGGTGGAGATCGTCGAGATCTCGCGGCCCGACACGCGGTGAGCAGCACTCCACAGGCGTCCGCCGCCGAACGCCGCACCTCCGGCCCACGAACCCTCAGCCAGAAGGTGTGGGACCGTCACGTCGTGCACCAGGGGCCGGGTCAACCGGACCTGCTCTTCATCGACCTGCACCTTGTCCACGAGGTCACCTCCCCGCAGGCCTTCGACGGCCTGCGCATGGCGGGACGACGGCTCCGGCACCCCGAGCTGACGGTGGCCACCGCCGACCACAATGTGCCCACCACCGCCATCGACGGGCCGATCTCCGATCCCGTGTCGGCACGCCAGCTCGAGGTGCTGGCCGCCAACTGCGCCGAGTTCGGCATCACCTGCTATCCGATGGGGAACGCCAACCAGGGCATCGTCCACATCATCGGGCCCGAGCTCGGGCTCACCCTGCCGGGCATGACCGTTGTGTGCGGCGACAGCCACACCTCTACGCACGGCGCCTTCGGGGCGCTGGCCTTCGGGATCGGGACCTCGGAGGTCGAGCACGTGCTCGCCACCCAGACGCTCCCGCAACGGCGTCCGGCCACCATGGCCGTGGAGGTGTCGGGCCGGCTGCCGGCCGGGTCCACCGCCAAGGACCTGGTGCTCGCCATCATCGGGGTACTGGGGACCGGCGGCGGCATCGGGCACGTGATCGAGTACCGAGGGGCGGCCATCCGGGCGCTGTCCATGGAGGGTCGCATGACGGTCTGCAACATGTCGATCGAGGCGGGCGCCCGGGCAGGGCTGATCGCCCCCGACGAGACGACCTTCTCCTATCTGCGGGGCCGGCCGCACGCGCCGAAGGACCGGGCGTGGGAGGCGGCGCTCGAGGAGTGGGCGGAGCTGCGCACCGACGAGGATGCGGCGTTCGACAAGGTGGCGCACGTGGACATCTCCTCGCTGCGCCCCCATGTGACCTGGGGAACCAACCCCGGGCAGGTGGTCTCCATCGACGGCGCCGTGCCATCGCCCGACGAGATGTCCGATCCGGCCGAGAAGGAAGCGGCGGCCAGGGCCCTCACCTACATGGGGCTCCAGCCCGGCACCCCCATGCGCGAGGTGCAGGTGGACACGGTGTTCATCGGCTCCTGCACCAACTCGCGCATCGAGGACCTGCGCGAGGCGGCGGCGGTGCTGCGGGGGAACACGATCCGGCCCGGCTTGCGGGCACTGGTCGTCCCCGGATCGCACCGGGTGAAGGCCGAGGCGGAAGCAGAAGGCCTCGACAAGGTGTTCGAGGCCGCCGGATTCGAGTGGCGGCAGCCCGGCTGCTCGATGTGCCTGGCCATGAACCCCGACAAGCTCGCCCCCGGCGAGCGCTGCGCCTCGACCTCCAACCGGAACTTCGAAGGGCGCCAGGGCCGGGGGGGCCGGACCCATCTGGTGTCGCCGGCGGTGGCCGCCGCCACCGCGGTGGCCGGTCACTTCGCCACACCGCAGGACCTGTCCGGCGACGAGCCGCCGGAGGCCCGATGAAACCGGTGCGCGTGGTGCCGGGGGAAGCCCGATGAAACCGGTGCGCGTGGTCAGTGGCCGAGCTGTGCCTCTCGATCGCTCGGACGTCGACACCGATCAGATCATCCCGGCCGAGTGGCTGAAGCGTGTCGAGCGAACCGGCTTCGGTGCGGGGCTGTTCGCCTCGTGGAGGGACGACCGGGCGTTCGTGCTCAACGACGAGGCCTACGCCGGGGCCACCATCCTGGTGGCAGGCCCCAACTTCGGCACCGGCTCGTCGCGTGAGCACGCCGTGTGGGCGCTGGCTGACTACGGCTTCGAGGCGGTGGTGTCACCCCGCTTCGGCGACATCTTCCGCAACAACGCCATCAAACAGGGGCTGCTGCCGGTGGCGGTGGACGCCGACCTGGGCCGCGCCCTCATGGAGGCGGTGGTCGCCGAGCCGTCCACCGAGATCACCATCGACGTCGCTCGTGGCACCATCGAGGCTCCGGCCGCCGGTCTGTCCGGCACCTTCGCCCTGGACGAGTTCGACCGGGAGCGGCTCGTGAACGGATGGGACGACATCGGCCTCACCATGCGCTACGAGACGGACATCGAGCGCTACGAGTCCGCCCGGCCGGTGTGGCTGCCGACCACAGGCGCCGGCGCCGCTCGCTGAAGCTGCCGCTCGCTGGGGCCGGTGTCTAAGGGCCGATCTCGACCTGTCGCAACTCGTTGCGGGCGCGGATGCGAACCAGGCGGTTCACCGCCGCCAGGTAGGCACGGGCCGAGGCCTCCACCACATCGGTCGAAACCCCGCGTCCCGACACCTTGATGCCCCCGTCCTCGAGCTGCACCACCACGTCGCCGAGAGCGTCGACGCCCCCGGTGACGGAGGAGACGATGAAGCCGGTCAACCGCGACTCGACGCCGGTGGCCTTGCGGATGGCGGTGGAGGCGGCGTCGATCATGCCGTTTCCCTCCGAGCTCCCCTCG
>DATHCF010000144.1:0-3651 GCA_035319705.1 Acidimicrobiales bacterium
CCGAGCGAGGCGGCGGTTCCCGGGGCGCGCAGCTCGTCCAGTCCGGCCGCCCCGAGCAGGGGGAGCCGGCGCGTCGGGGATCGGGTGGCGCCGGCCCGCACCGAGGCGCCCAGGCGCGACACCGCCGCGTTCACCGCGTCCTCCGCCATCAAGCGGTAGGTGGTGAGCTTGCCGCCGGTGACGCTCACCATGCCGGTCTCCGACACCGACACCGTGTGGCGCCGCGACATGTCCGCGGTGCGGGCGCTCACATGGTGGCCCCGGGCGGCGCGCAGAAGCGGCCGCAGCCCGGCCCACACCCCGGTGACCTCGGAGGGCGCGATGGGCCGCGTCACCACCTTGTTGACCGCGCCGAGCAGGTAGTCCACGTCCTGCGGCAGACAGGCCGGGTCGTCGAAGCCGCCGTCCCAGTCGGTGTCGGTGGTGCCGACGTACACGTCCTCGCCGTCGGGCCAGGGCACGACGAAGATCGAGCGCCGGTCGCCGGCCACCGGGACCACGGCGGCGATGTCGGCCGGCAGGGCGGCGGCCGGCACGGTCACGTGGATGCCCTTGGCCGGGCGGATGGAGTGTGGGTGGTGCGCCTCGTCGAGGGCACGCACGTCGTCGGCCCACACGCCCGTGGCGCTGACCACCGCCGAGGCGCGCACCTCGATCTCGGGCTCGGCCGGCGCCCCCGGCACCGGGAGCGCCGGCGCGAGGCGCGCCCCGCACACCTTGCCCGAGGCGTCGTGCAGCAGGGCGGTGGCCGGCGCGTAGTTGGCCAGCACCGCGCCGAACCGCAGCGCCGCGGTGCGGGCCAAGGTGAGCGTCAGCCGTGCGTCGTCGGCCTGGGCGTCGTAGTAGAGGAAGCCGGCCACCAGCGCGTCGGTACGCAGGGTGGGCAGATGCCCGAGCGCCTCGGCCTTGGAAATCCGCTGGTGGCGCTTGCCGATGCGCAGACCCCCCGTGAGGTCGTACAGCCACAGGGCGGTCGAGTAGGCGCGTGCCACCTGCTTGGACACCACGCCTTTGTTCCCGAACAGCGGGATGAGGAACGGCAGCGGCGCCACCAGATGCGGCGCGTTGTCGAGCAGGCGCTGGCGCTCGTGCAGCGACTCGTAGACCAGGCGGAAGTCGCGCTGCTGGAGGTAGCGAAGCCCGCCGTGGACCATCTTGGACGACTTCGACGAGGTCCCCGAGGCGAAGTCGTGGCGCTCGACCAGGGCGGTGGACAGCCCCCTGGCGGCAGCGTCGAGGGCGACGCCGCACCCGGTCACCCCGCCGCCGATGACCAGGACGTCGAAGCGCTCCTCGGCCAGCCGGGCCAGGGAGTCCGCCCGGTCGAAAGCTCGTCGGCTGGCCGGGCCGGGCACGGCCAGAGCCTGCCACAGCCCTCCGGAGCTCCCCGCTGCCTGGACGACGCGGGGTGCCTGGCCGGTCCCGGACCGTGGCATTTCGACTCCCGTTGTTATTTGACAGCCCCTGTTGTTCGACAAGCCCTGTCAACAAACAATGGTTAGCGATATAGTGGCAGGCGTCATGCGCAGCCCGGAGGAGCTCACCGACCTGTTCCGCTCGGGCGGGCGCAAGGTCACGGCCCAGCGCCAGTGCATCTTCCGGGTCCTGCAGGGAGACGTCACCCATCCCACCGCCGACACCGTCTACGAGGCGGCCCGGGCGCAGATGGAGACCATCTCCCTGAAGACCGTGTACCAGACGCTGCACGAGCTGGCCGACCTGGGCGAGATCGCCGTGCTCGACCTGGGCACGGGCACCGCCCGCTTCGACCCCAACGTGGAGGACGTGCACCACCATCTGGTGTGCCGCCGCTGCGGCAAGGTGCGCGACCTGCACGCCGACTTCAGCCAATTGTCGGTGCCGGCCGGCGCCGAGGAAGGATTCGAGGTGGGGGCGGCGGAAGTGGTGTTCCGCGGACTCTGTGACGAGTGCCGCGGCACGCCCGTGAGCGGGCGGCGCCGGGAGGCGCTCGAGAGCTGGTCCCCGCGCTCTTATTGATCCACAGAAACAGCAACCCCCCGAAACGAAAGAGAGAGGAAACGACCATCGTGGCCAACCTGAAGGGTTCCAAGACCGAGCACAACCTGAAGGAGGCGTTCGCCGGCGAGAGCCAGGCCAACCGCCGCTACCTGTACTTCGCCCAGAAGGCCGACGTGGAGGGGTACCCCGACATCGCCGCGCTGTTCCGCTCGGTGGCGGAAGGGGAGACCGGCCACGCTTTCGGCCACTTCGACTTCCTGCGCGAGGTGGGCGACCCGGTGACGGGCGTGCCGGTGGGGGCCACCGTCGACAACCTGCGTTCGGCCATCGAGGGCGAGACCTACGAGTACACCGAGATGTACCCGGGCTTCGCCCGCACGGCGCGCGACGAGGGCTTCACCGAGATCGCCGAGTGGCTCGAGACCCTGGCCCGGGCCGAGAAGAGCCACGCCGGGCGCTTCAGCGAGGGGCTCAAGGCGGTGGAGGCCTGAGCGCCGCTTCTGGCACCGGCCGCAAGCTGACGCTCGGGGACATCGAGGACCTGCGCGCCTACGAACGTCACCGGGAGGAGTTCCGGGCCGGGGTCATCGACCTGAAGCGCCGCCGGCGCATCGCCGTGGGGCCCATCGTCACGGTGCTGTTCGAGAACCGCGACACCGTTCTGTTCCAGATCCAGGAGATGGCCCGCATCGAGAAGATGACCTCGGACGAGCAGATCGCCGCGGAGCTCGAGGTGTACAACCCGCTCATCCCCGAGCCGGGTGAGCTGTCGGCCACGCTGTTCATCGAGCTGACCGACGAGGCGTCACTGCGGGAATGGCTGGGAAAGATGGTGGGGATCGAACGGGCGCTGCGCCTCGAGATCGGCGCCGAGTTGGTGCCGTCGGTGCCGGAGGAGGCCCACGAGGAGCAGCTCACCCGGGAGGACGTGACGTCGTCGGTGCATTACGTGCGGTTCCTTCTCGGTCCCGAGCAGGTGGAGCGTTTCGCCTCGGCACCGCTCTGGCTGGCCGTCGACCTTCCGGCCTACCGGGAGCGGGTGGCACTCGACGACGAGGCCCGGGCCGAGCTGCTGGCCGATCTCCGTCCCTGAGCCCGGGGCCGGCGGGTGGGCCCGGCCCTGGCGGGCCTTCCGGGCGGCGAAACGGCGGGCGGTCGCGCTTTTCTGGCTCTGACCAGGGGGGATCTGGACAACCCGGCCGCCGCTGGTCCATACTGGCGCTTCCGCCGTTTTCCCTGCCAGGGGAGCATTGTCCCTGGTCAGAGGTTTGCGGGGAGCAAGCAGACCACAAAGCGACGAAACCGAGAACCGACGCTCTCAGACAGACGAATGCATGAAGTGAGGAAGTGACTCCGATGACCGCCCTTCCAGCCACCGCCATCTGGCGGAAGCGAGCCGCCTGCCGGGGCATCGACCCCGAGGTCTTCTTTCCGGCCACCGACGAGGAGGCCGAGGAGGCCAAGGCGATCTGCGCCATGTGCCCGGTCCGCCACGCGTGCCTTGAGCACGCCCTGGCCAACCGCGAGCGCGAGGGCGTCTGGGGCGGGGCCACGGAGCGCGAGCGTCGCCGGATCCTGCGACAGCGCCGCAAGTCGGCCTGAGGCCTTGGCGGTGAGCGGGGGCGGTCCGCCCTCGCCGTGATGCCGGCGGTGGTGACCCCGGTCGCCTAC
>DATHCF010000145.1:0-14878 GCA_035319705.1 Acidimicrobiales bacterium
CTCGGCCGCGGAGAGGATGTTGGACTGCGGGGCGTTCACCACCATGACCCCG
Organism: Acidimicrobiales bacterium; assembly: GCA_035319705.1. Classification (GTDB taxonomy): domain Bacteria; phylum Actinomycetota; class Acidimicrobiia; order Acidimicrobiales; family UBA8190; genus UBA8190. The sequence continues at coordinate 53 of DATHCF010000145.1, forward strand.
GCCCGGGTGGCCGCCTCCACGTCGACGTTGTCGAGCCCGATGCCGGCTCTTCCCACCACCACCAGATCGGTCCCGGCGCGCAGCACCTCGTCGGTCACCTGCGTGGCCGACCGCACGATCAGGGCCTCGGCGCCGACCACGGCGCCGAGCAGCTGCTCGGGGGTGAGATCCAGACGCACGTCGACCTCGTGGCCGGCGTCGCGCAGGATGGACAGACCGCGTTCGGCCAGCTTCTCGGGTACGAGCACCCTCGCCATTGCGCCCCCTACGACTCGCTCAATCGGCGCTGTCGAACAGCTTGACCAGCCGGGTCACGCCCTCGAGCAGCGACTCGTCGGACAGGGCGTAGGAAAGCCGCAGATAGCCGGGGGCGCCGAAGGCCTCGCCGGGAACCACCGCCACCTTCACCTGATCGATGGCGGCTTCGGTCACGTCCAAGGAGCTCTGCACCACCCGGTCGCCCAGGCGCTTGCCGTACAGCCCTTTCACCGACGGGAAGGCGTAGAAGGCGCCCTCCGGCTCCACGCAGGTGACGAAACGGCTCTCGTTCAGCATCTGGTGCATGAGCTGCCGGCGCCGGTCGAACACGCTGCGCATGTCCTCGGCCGCCTGCAGGCTGCCGCTCACCGCAGCCAGCGCCGCCAACTGGGCCACGTTGTCCACGTTGCCGCAGGCATGGGACTGGAAGTTCGCCACCGCCTCGGACACGTCCGCAGGGGCGATCAGCCACCCGACCCGCCAGCCGGTCATGGCGTAGGTCTTGGCCACACCGTTGATCACCACACAGCGCTCGGCCAGGCCCGGAACGAGCGCCGGCATGGAGCTGAAGCTGCGGTCCCCGTAGACGAGATGTTCGTAGATCTCGTCGGTCACCACCCACAGTCCCTGCTCGAGTGCCCACTCGCCGATGGCCCGCACCTCATCCGGTGTGCACACCGCTCCCGTGGGGTTGTTGGGTGACACGAAGAGCAGAACCTTGGTGGTGGCCGTACGGGCCTGCTCCAGGGCGTCCACGGTCAGATGGAAGCCGTTCGCCTCCTCGGTCGGAACCGGAACCGGCACTCCTGCGGCCAGGGCGATGGCTTCGGGATAGGTCGTCCAGTAGGGCGCTGGGACGAGAACCTCGTCGCTCGGGTCGAGCAGCGCCTGGAAAGCCTCGAACACCGCCTGCTTCGCCCCGTTGGTGACCACCACCTGCGCCGGAGAAACCTCGATACCCGAGTCACGGCGCGTCTTGTCGGCGATGGCCTGCCGCAGGACGGGAAGGCCGGCGGTGGCGGTGTAGTGGTGCATGTCCGGCCGCCAGCAGGCGTCGGCGGCGGCCTCCACGATCTGGGCGGGAGTCGGAAAGTCGGGCTCGCCGGCTCCGAAACCGATGACGTCCTCCCCGGCGGCGGCCATGGCCTTGGCCTTGGCGTCGACGGCCAAGGTCGCCGACGGGTTCACCGATGCCACCCGGTTCGACACCCGGGAGCCCGCAGACCGCGACGGAGCCGGGGATGATTCGCGCGCCGGGCCCATGCCTGCCATGCTTGCACACGTGACGAGCGCTCCCGACTCACCAGTGCCCGGCATCATCATCCCCGATTCGCTCAAGCCAGCCGACGGCCGCTTCGGCTCCGGGCCGTCCAAAGTCCGTGCCGAGCAGGTGTCCGCCCTGGCCGCGGCGGGCCGCAGCTACCTGGGCACGAGCCACCGGCAGTCCCCGGTGCGGTCGGTGGTGGCGCGGATCCGTTCCGGGTTGCGGGAGCTGTTCACCCTGCCCGAGGGCTACGAGGTGGTGCTCGGCAACGGGGGGACCACCGTCTTTTGGGACGTGGCCACCTTCTGCCTGGTCGAACGCAAGAGCCAGCACCTGTCCTTCGGCGAGTTCTCCTCGAAGTTCGCCCAGGCGGTGCGCGCCGCGCCCCATCTCGAAGAGCCACAGATCGTCGAGTCGCCGGTGGGAACCCACCCTGAAGCGAGCTACGCCGAGGACGTGGACCTGTACGCCCTGACCCAGAACGAGACCTCCACCGGCGTGATGATGGATGTGCGCCGTCCGCAGGGTTGTCCGCCACCGGAGGAGGGCGGGGGCCTCGTGGCGGTCGACGCCACGTCGGCCGCGGGCGGACTGCGGGTCGACGCTTCGCAGTTCGACGTCTACTACTTCGCCCCCCAGAAGTGCTTCGCCTCGGACGGCGGCCTGTGGCTCGCCGCCCTGTCACCCGCCGCGCTCGAGCGGGTGGCGAGGATCGCCGGCAGCGGCCGGTGGGTGCCGGCGTCGATGGACCTGAACATCGCCCTCGAGAACTCCCGGCTGGAGCAGACCTACAACACCCCCGGGCTCGCCACCCTGCTGCTGCTGGCCGAGCAGGTGGACTGGATGCTCGAGGGCGGTGGGCTCGAGTGGACGGCGGGGCGCTGCGACCGCTCGGCCGAGATCCTCTACACCTGGGCCGAGCAGTCCGACTTCGCCTTCCCGTTCGTGGGCAAGCCGTCAGAGCGCAGCCACGTGGTCGGCACCATCGACTTCGTGGACGCCGTCGACGCCGCGGCGGTGGCCCGGGTGCTGCGGGCCAACGGCATCGTCGACACCGAGCCCTATCGCAAGCTCGGGCGCAACCAGCTGCGCATCGCCATGTTCCCGGCCATCGAGCCGGACGACGTGGCCGCCGTCTGTGCCTGCATCAACCACGTCGTGGGGGCACTGGCCGGCTGACGGACGGCTCAGGTGGCCGGGCTCACCGAGCTCATGTTGAAATCCGCCACCCGCAACGGCGGCATGGCGGTGCGGCTCATCCACTCGCCCGACTCCCGGGCGTAGGCGCGCCCCGAGGCACCTGCTTCGGCCACGCGCGACAGCAGCTCGACCGGGCTCTCGTTGAAGCGGAAATTGTTGACGGCGCCCACGACCTCTCCGTTCTCCACCAGGTACACCCCGTCACGGGTGAGCCCGGTGAGCAGCGCGGTCACCGGGTCGACGGTGCGGATGTACCACAGGCAGGTCAGCAGCAGGCCCCGGCTCGTGCGCGCCACCAGGTCATCCAGTGACCCTTCGGCGCCCGGCAGCTCGAGCACCAGGTTGTCGACGGGCGGCGCAACAGGCGCATGGGACCGCCCGGCACCGGCGCGGTGATAGAAGAGCCGCTCCAGGCGGCCCTGCTCGATCCAGGACGTCGGCCCGATGGGCAGCCCGTCGTCGAACACCGACACGTCGCTTCCCGAGGATGTGGTGACCACGAACGGCACGCACTCGAGCCCGGGCTCGCCCGGATCGCTCCGTAGCTGGAACGGGGCATCGGTGAGCGACCGGCCCAGGCGGGTCCCGCCGCCGGGAGCGGAGAAGACGCTTCTTCCGTCCTCGGCGTCACGGCCGGAGAATTCGCTGTACAGGAAGATCATGAGATCGGCGGTCGCCTCCGGCGGGAGGATCGTCTCGTAACGGCCGGCCGGCAGCTCGACGCGGCGCTCCGCCCAGGCCAGGCGCTGCTCCAGCCCGGCGTGCATGGCCCGGAGGTCGACATCGGCGAAGGTCTCCGTGCCACGCCCGGCCCAGGCCGAGCTCGACCCGTCGGCCCGGCGCGCCACCAGCTCGAGCGACCCGGTGGGCTGCTCGTGGCGCGCCTGCACCCCCGCACTGGTGGCCAGGTACACCGTCTCGATCTCGTGGGTGGCGAACCCGGCCAGCACGTGCTTTGCCTCCCGCGCCCGGGGGAAGGCGTCGGCCAGTCCGCTCAGGACCTCGTCCAGCACGGAGAACTCGGTGACCGCGGCCCGCTCCCCGAAGCGCTCCGCACCGTGGGAGAAGCCGGCCGGGAGGTCGGCGGGCCGGACCAGGTCGAAAGCGTCGTCGGCGGGTGGGGCGCCCTTGGCGTTCGCCTCGCTGGCCCGCACCAGGCTCTCGATGTCGGGGTTCCCGCTGCGGCTCTCGGCCCCGACTGCCATCCCCCCCGGCACCGCCACCACGCTGACGGCGGTGACGCGGCGCTGGCGTCGCCAGCCGTTGGTCGTGCTGGTGTTGTTGGCGAAACGGAGCTCCACCTGGCTCTGCTCCTCCACCACCGCCAGGCAATGCTCCGCCCGCGAAGCGGCCAGGATGCGCTCGGCGACCTCCGCCGGCGGCGCCAGACGGTCACTTGCGCCCGATCCGCCCGCCGCCTGGGACCCCGCCGCACCCGTCACGCGGTCTCCGTCGAGCCCAGGCCGGCCTCGGCGCGGGAGTTGAGGACCCGCACCGACCGGAACAGCGCGGCCGGGCAGCCATGGCTCACCGGGGCCACCTGGCCCGGCTGTCCCTTCCCGCAGTTGAATGCGCCACCGAGCACGTAGGTGGAACGGCCACCGATCGCCTCCATCGAGCCCCAGAAGTCGGTGGTGCGCGACTGGTAGGCGAGGTCCTTCACCTGACCGGACAGGCGGCCCTTCTCGATGCGGAAGAAGCGCTGTCCGGTGAACTGGAAGTTGTGGCGCTGCATGTCGATCGACCAGCTCTTGTCGCCACAGACCAGCACACCCCGGTCGACACCCGACACCAGCTCCTCGGTGGTGGGGCCCACGGCGTCGGCCGGCAGCAGCGAGACATTGGCCATCCGCTGAATCGGCACGTGGAACGGCGAGTCGGCGAAGGCGCAACCGTTGGACCGGCCGAGGGCCTTCTCGGCGGCGATGCGCCGGTCGAGCTGGTATCCGACGAGGACGCCGTCGCGGACCAGGTCGAACCGCTGGGCCGCCACTCCTTCGTCGTCCCATCCGACGGTGGCCAGACCGTTTTCAACGGTGCGGTCACCGGTCACGTGCATGATCGGCGTGCCGTAGCGCAGCGTGCCCAACTTGTCGAAGGTGGCGAACGACGTGCCGGCGTAGGCGGCTTCGTACCCGAGCGCCCGGTCGAGCTCGGTGGCATGGCCGATCGACTCGTGGATGGTGAGCCACAGGTTGCTCGGCTCGATGACCAGGTCGTAGGCGCCGGGCTCGACGCTCGGCGCCCGCATCTTCTCGGCCAGCCACTCCGGCATGGCGGCGAGCTCCCCGTCCCAGTCCCATCCCGTGCCCTGGAGGTACTCCCATCCGCGACCTGCGGGCGGCGCCAGGCTGCGCATCGACTCGAAGGTGCCGCTGTCGGCGTCGACGGCGAAGGCCTCGACGACGGGGTGCACCCTCACCCGGCGCTGAGTCAGGCGGGTGCCCGACAGATCGGCGAAGAACTTGTCCTCCGTCACGCAGAGCACGTGAGCGGCGACGTGGTCGACGCCGGCGGCCCCCATGAGCCGCTCGCTCCACCCGCCGAGCAGGGCGACCTTGTCGGCCAGAGGGACTTCGGTCGGATCGCGCTCGTAGGCGGACGACCAATGGGCTGTGCCGGCAGGAGGCTCCTCGGCCAGCACCACCGGGGTGTTGAGGGTTCGGGCCGTCGCTCTAGCAAGCGAGGTGGCCTCTTCGGCGATCCCGGCGGCGGCGGCGGACTCCAGCTCGGCGGTGGCGGCGAAACCGATGGACCCCGAATGGACGACCCGCAGGCCCATCCCGAGCTCGGCGTCGTCGACCGCCGTCTCGAGCTGCCCGTCGCGCAGGGCCACGACCTGCGAGCGGACGAGCTCGATGCGGGCCTCGGCGTGGGAGACACCGAGCGCCTGGGCACGCTCGAGGGCCGTGCCGCACAGGTCCTCCACCGGTATCGCGCTGAAGACGGCGCCCACCGGAGACGCCGCTCCACCCGAGGAGCGCCGACGCCCGGGCTCGGCGCCGGTCCGGGACCCTGCCTCGGCGCCGGTCCGGGACCCGGCCGCCGGCTCAGCCACCGGAGACGTCTTGGACCCGCTGCCTGCCGGCCGTGATGAACGGCATCATGTCGCGCAGCTCCGCTCCCACCTTCTCGATGGGATGCTCGGCTCCCTTGGCGCGGAGCTCGGTGAATCGCTTTCGTCCGGACCGGTTCTCGGCGATCCACTCCTCGGCGAAGGCGCCGGAACGGATGTCGTCGAGAATGGCCGCCATGGTGGCGCGCACGTGGTCGTCGATGACGCGCGGCCCCCTGGTGAGATCTCCGTACTCGGCTGTGTCCGAGATGGAGTAGCGCATCCCGGCAATGCCCTGCTCGTACATGAGATCGACGATCAGCTTGAGCTCGTGGAGGCACTCGAAGTACGCCGATTCCGGCTGGTAACCGGCGGCCACCAGGGTCTCGAAGCCGGCTTGGACCAACGAGGTGAGCCCTCCGCACAGCACCACCTGCTCGCCGAACAGGTCGGTCTCGGTCTCCTCTTCGAAGGTGGTGTCCAGCACGCCCGCTCGAGTCGCCCCGATGGCGTGCGCGTACGATAGGGCCAGGTCGTGTGCCTTGCCCGACGCGTCCTGCGCCACCGCCACCAGTGACGGTACTCCCCCGCCTTCGGTGTAGGTACGCCGCACCAGATGGCCGGGACCCTTCGGGGCGACCATGGCCACGTCGACACCGGCGGGGGGGACGATCTGTGCGAAGCGGATGTTGAAGCCGTGGGCGAAGAACAAAGCGTCGCCCTGGCGAAGGTGCGGAGCGATGTCGGCGGCGTACACCGCAGCCTGCTCGGTGTCGGGGAGCAGCATCATCACCAGGTCCGCCTCGGCGGCGGCCTCCGAAGGGCTAACCACGCGCAAACCGGCCTCCTCGGCCTTCTGCCTGGAGGCCGACCCGGCCCGAAGGCCGACCCGGACGTCGACGCCGGATTCAGCCAGATTCAGCGCATGGGCGTGGCCTTGGGACCCGTAACCGATCACGGCCACCTTGCGCCCCAGGATCACGCCCGGGTCGGCATCCGATTCGTAGTAGAGCTTCGCCATTGGTCACCCTGCCTCGTTCACGGCCTCGTTCACGCTGGTTCTCGTTCACCCGTCTCCGGCGTCGGCTGCGCCACCGGCGATGCTTCGCAGGCGGGCGCCCCGCCGCTCCAGCTTAGGCAGAGCGACCCGGCCGGTCCGCTGGAGCTCAACGATGCCGAACGGACGGATCAAGCTCTCGAAGTCGTCGATCTTGTTCGGTGCGCCCGCCAGCATGATGGTGATGGACTCCCGGCCCACGTCGACGATCCGGCCCTCGAACACCCCCACCAGCTGGATGACCTGTCCCCGCTCGGCCGCCCCCGCCTGAACGGTGGCCAGTAGCAGCTCGCGCTCGGTGGCCTCCTCCGGCGACAGCTCGGAGATGGCCACCACGTTCACCAGTTTGTCCAGCTGGCGGATGATCTGCTCCAAGGGCGCCGATTCGACGTCGACCACGATGGTGATCCGGCTGAAGCGCTCGTCGTCGGTCGGAGCGACCGCCAGCGAGAAGATGTTGAAGCCACGGCGGGAGAAGAGGCCCGCCACCCGGGCCAGCACACCGGACTTGTTCTCGACCGTGACGGTGAGAATGTGATGGCGGACGGCGCCTGTCGTCACCGGCCTCCCTCCCCCTGGGTCGGGCCGACGATGATGTCGTCGTTGGAGGCACCGGCGGGAACCATCGGGTACACCTTCTCGAAGGCGTCGGTTCGAAAGTCGATGACCACAGGACGGTCATCGATGCTGTTCGCCTTGTCGACGGCCGGTGCCACCTCTTCCGGAGACTCGACGCGCAGGCCGACACAGCCCATGGCCTCGGCCCACTTGACGTAGTCGGGGAGGTCGGGCGACAGGTAGACCTCGGAGTACCGCTCCTCGTAGAACAGCTCCTGCCACTGACGGACCATGCCCAGATAGGCGTTGTTCAAGATGGCGACCTTGATGGGGATCTGTTCGGCGGTCGCCGTCACCAGCTCCTGGGCGGTCATCTGGAAGCACCCGTCACCGTCGATGGCCCACACCATCCTGTCCGGACGGCCGACTTTCGCCCCGATGGCGGCGGGCACGGCGAAGCCCATGGTCCCCGCTCCACCGGAGTTCACCCAGGTGTAGGGGTGGTCGAAGCGCCAGTACTGCGACGCCCACATCTGATGCTGGCCGACGCCGGCCACGACGATGGTGTCGTCGGGGGTGTTGTCGCGCAGCGTCTCCACCACGTACTGGGGCTTGAGGGTGCCTCCCTCCTCCTGGTCATAGGAGAGTGGGAACTGCTCCTGCCACTGCCGGATCTGCGCCATCCAGGGCCGCAGGTCGGGTCGGGCCGCCGCCGGGGAGTCCTTCGCAGCGGTCCCGTCGTCTTGGAGACCGAAGGCGGCGAGCGCACGGATCAGCTGCTCTGTCACCACCCGGCAGTCACCGACGATCGCCACCTCGGGGGACCGCACCTTGCCCAGCTCGGCCGGGTCGATGTCCACGTGGATGACCTTCGCCTGCGGCGCGAAGGCGGCAACCTTGCCGGTCACCCGGTCGTCGAAGCGACTGCCGAGCGCCACGAGCAGGTCGGCACGCTGCAGCGCCGTCACCGCCGTGTAGTTGCCGTGCATGCCGGGCATGCCCAGACACAGCGGGTGGGAATCGGGAAAGGCCCCGCGGGCCATGAGCGTCGTGACCACCGGAATGCCCGTGCGCTCGGCCAGGAGACGCAGGGCGTCGGCGGCCCGGGCCTTCAAGATCCCGCCACCGGCGTAGATCACCGGCCGCTCGGCTTGCAGGACGAGCTCGGCGGCGGCTCGGACGGCGGCGGCGTCCCCTTCGACCTGCGGGTGGTAGCCCGGCAGGTCCAGCTCGTCAGGGGAGGACGGCCAGTACCAGTCCATCTGGCTGTTGGACACGTCCTTCGGGACGTCGATGAGCACGGGGCCCGGCCGCCCTGTCGTGGCCACGTAGAACGCCTCGCAGACGATGCGCGGGATGTCCCGGGCGTCGGTCACCAGCCAGTTGTGCTTGGTGATGTCCATGGTCACCCCGGTGATGGGGCACTCCTGGAACGCGTCGGTGCCGATGGCGGTGGTGGCCACCTGCCCGCTCACCACCACCAACGGGACCGAGTCCATGGCCGCGTCGGCCAGGGGCGTCACGATGTTGGTGGCGCCGGGGCCGCTCGTCACCATGGCGACCCCGGGCCGGCCGCTGACCTGGGCATAGCCCTCTGCCGCGTGGCCCGCTCCCTGCTCGTGACGCACCAGGATGTGGCGGATGGTGGAGTCGAGGATCGGGTCGTACACCGGCAGGATGGCCCCGCCGGGCAGGCCGAACACCACCTCCACTCCTTGCATCTCCAGGCTCTTGATCAACGCCTGTGCTCCGGTGAGTTGCATGGCTCCTCGCTGGTGGTCGATGGGTGTGGTCGGTGGTCGGTGGTCGGTGGTCGAGTCGTAGCTGGGGCTGGTCGGTTGTCGTGTCGTCGGTGGGTGGAGCGGGCTCGGCGGTCGCTTCCGGACCTTTCTGCACTCCGGTCCGGAATTGAAACGACCTCCCGGCTGGGAGGTCGAGGGCGCACACGCGACCGCCGGAGCGGCGTGGTGCGCTACGTCAGTACTACGAGAGAGGTGAGATGGGCTCGATGCATGGCCCGCAAAGTCTGGCATGGGCTGCTGCCTAGGGCAAGCCGCTGCGCAGATGGCGCGGGTTGGCCCGAACCCGACCGGGCCTCGTAGCTTGGCGCCCGGTGCCCATGGACGAGTTCACGAGAAGACGGGCGTCCGCCTTCGGCGCCGTGGCGGACACCTATGCCCGAGTACGGCCGCGCTACCCACGCGAGGCCGTGGCCTGGCTGCTTCCCGACGAGGTGCGGCGGGTGGTCGACATCGGGGCGGGCACGGGTGCGCTGAGCGCCACCCTGGTGGCCCTCGGCCTCGACGTGGTGGCCGTCGAACCCGACCCGGAGATGCGGCGCGTCCTTCAGTCCAAGGTTCCCGGCGTCACGGTCCGGGCCGGTCGCGCCGAGGAGCTGCCGGTCGAGGACGGCGAGGTGGATGCCGTGCTGGGTGGCCAGATGTGGCACTGGGTGGAGGCGGAGCAGGGTGCGGCCGAGGCGGCCCGGGTCCTGCGCCCCGGGGGGGTGCTCGGCCTGCTGTGGAACCTGCGCGACGAACGCGTGCCCTGGATGGCGGCGCTCGGAGAGCTGGTCCACGGCGAGGACAGGACGGGCGGCCGCGGTGAGCGGATGCCGTTGCCGGACAACGCTCCCTTCGACGCTGCTGCTGTTCGGCAGTTTCCGTGGCAGCAGGAGCTGGCACCGTGGGATCTGGTCGATCTCATGGCCACACGCAGTCACGTCCAGGTCCTGCCCGAGGAGGAGCGCCTCGACGTGCTGGAGCGGGTGGCCGAGCTGACGCGGACACACCCGGATCTCGCCAGCCGGTCCGTGGTGGAGGTCCCCTATGTGACGATGTGCTTCCGGGCCGTGCGGCGGTCGGAGGAGCGCCTCACGGCTCCGTGACGGCGCCGCGCTCGGCGCCGGTGGCCAGCCGGGCGTACTTGGCCAGGACGCCGCTCGTGTAGCGGGGCTCCGGCTGCTTGAGGTTCGAGCGCCGCCGTTCGAGCTCTGCTCGGTCCACCTGGAGGTCGATGCGCTTGCTGGTGACGTCGATCTCGATGCGGTCGCCGTCGGCCACCAAGGCGATCGGGCCTCCGTCCACCGCTTCGGGGGCGACATGACCGACGCAGAAGCCATGGGTACCGCCCGAGAAGCGGCCGTCGGTGACCAGCGCGCAGTCGGCGCCCCGACCCGCACCTTTCATGGCTCCCGTCACCGCCAGCATCTCGCGCATGCCGGGACCGCCCTTGGGCCCCTCGTAGCGGATCACCATCACCGTGCCCGGCAAGATGGTCCCGGCCAGAATGGCGTCGAGCGCCCCTTGTTCCCCGTCGAAGACGCGGGCGGTCCCCTCGAAGTGGAGCTGGTCCATGCCGGCGACTTTCACGACCGAGCCGCTCGGAGCGAGCGTCCCGCTGAGGATGGCGATTCCGCCCTGGCGGTGGATCGGCGACGACAGGGGGTGGACGACGGAGCCGTCCGGGGGCGGGGGGTCCAGCGCAGCCAGGTTCTCCGCCACCGTCCTTCCGCTCACGGTGAGGCAGTCGCCGTGCAGCAGGCCGGCTCGGAGCAGCTCGGCCATGACCACCGGCACACCGCCGACACGGTCGAGGTCGACCATGTGGTACCGGCCGTGCGGCTTGGTGTCGGCGATGTGCGGGACCTTGGAACCGATGCGATTGAAGTCGTCGAGAACCAGCTCGACGCGCGCTTCGTTGGCGATGGCCAGCAGGTGCAACACGGCGTTGGTGGACCCGCCGAGGGCCATGACCACGGCGATGGCGTTCTCGAACGCTTCTGCGGTCATGATCTGGCGGGGCCTGATCCCCTGGCGGAGCAGCTCGACCACTGCACGCCCGGACTCGGCGGCCAGCTGCGCCCGCCGCTGGTCGACGGCCGGGGGACTGGCCGACCCGGGCAGGGACATCCCGAGCGCCTCGGCCACCGCCGCCATGGTGTTGGCCGTGAACATCCCCGCGCACGACCCAGCCGTGGGACAGGCGTTGTGCTCGATGAGCGACAGCTCGGCGTCGCTGAGCTCGCCGGTGGCATGGGCCCCCACCGCCTCGAACACGGTCACGATGTCGAGGACCTTCTCACCGGCGTGTCCCGGGAGGATGGTCCCTCCGTAGAGGAACACCGTCGGCAGGTCGAGGCGGGCGGCCGCCATGAGCATGCCGGGCAGTGACTTGTCGCAACCGGCCAGCGTGACCATGGCGTCGAAGCGCTCGGCATGCATCATCGCCTCCACCGAGTCGGCGATGATCTCGCGCGAGACCAGCGAGGCTCGCATCCCCTCGTGACCCATGGAGATCCCGTCGGAGACGGCGATGGTGACGAACTCGACGGGGAAGCCTCCCGCCTCGTGGATCCCGCCTTTGGCCTGCTGAGCCAGCGCCGAGAGCGGAAGGTTGCAGGGGGTGACCTCGTTCCAGGAGGAAGCGACGGCCACCTGTGGCTTGTCCCAGTCGTCGTCGGACATGCCGATGGCGCGCAGCATGGCCCGCGCCGGGGCGCGGGCCGGTCCTTCGGTGACCTCGTAGCTGCGGATCTTCATGCCGTGGGGCCCACTGGCGGGAGCGCCCGGGGACTTCGTGTCGGACATGCGGCAAAGACTACGGCCCCGAACCAGGCGGTCCGGCCTCCTCGTCCTCCGGTCGGTGGCGGGCATCGGAGGGAGCGACCCATTCCCAGCCGCCCGGTCCGCCGCGCAACCGGTACCCCTCGTAGGTCTTGAGCTGGTGATGGAAGTGGCAGATCCGAGCCAAGTTCCTGGCTACTCAGTAAGCCGTCCCCTGCCCCAAGGCCTAGAAGAAAGGGTACCCGCTACGGGGAGTGAGCGTCGGGCTGGGGAATCGAGGGGCGCATAGCCGGCAATATCGGTCCGGTGCCAACCCGGCCACTGCGTGCGAGCAGCCCGGCAAAGTCGGGCGGCCTCACGCCCTGTTAGAGGCACGTCGGCTTCACTGACCCCACCTCGGCAGATCGGTCACCGGATGGGGCAGACTTCGACGGTGCGGACACTGGTCGTGACTCAGCCTGGTGACGGGCACCTGAATCCCCTTATTCCAGTCGCGGAGGTGCTTCGCTGCTCGGGCCACGAGCTACTGTTCGCGACGTCCCCTTCGTTCATTGCGGATGTCGAACGGGTCGGCCACCGAGCGGTTGGGGTTGGTCCGCCATTCCGCTGGGACTCGGCCCTTGAGATCTGGCCGGACGGCGTGGACCACATGGGGGAGGAGAGCCTGGCGTTTTGGGCGCGCCGGGTGAACCGGGACATCACTGTGCCACTGGTGCAGGAGCTTCGACCGGTTGTCGAGACGTTCTGCCCGGATGTGGTTGTCGCCGAGTATGCCGCTGGCGCCTGGGCACAGGCAATCGCGGATTCAACCGGCGTCCCGTTCGTGGTGACTGGATGGGCGGAAGAACCGGGTCACGAGACGCTCACGTTGGATGAAATCGGTGGCAACGACGCGCGACGGGAACTCGGACTCAGCCCGATCACCAAATTGGACCCCGCGATGTGGGTTGTCTTCACGCCCTTCGACTGGGGAGCGTTGGCTGGCCCGCCCGAGGCGGCTACGCGCCGCTATCGACTGCCTCTGAAATCGTCGGGGGCGCACTTTGACCTGCCGGCTGACCCACCAGTTGTGTACGCAACCCTCGGGACGGTGTTCAACACGAATCGTCGGTTGCTCAAGACGTTTATCGCGGCGATCGAAGAGGGCGGGTGGACGGGTCTGGTCACTGTCGGCCGGAACAACGATCCTGAGCGATTTCAACACTCTGATCGAGTGATCGTCGAACGGTACGTGCCACAGGCGGACATCCTGGCTCACACAGACGTCATGGTCTGCCACGGCGGCCTCGGCGCAATGCTCGGAGCGATGGAGTCCGGATGTCCGATGGTCGTCGTCCCGCTCGGTGGCGATCAACTCGGCAATGCCGACATGGCGGCGAGGCTCGGCATCGCCACTGTCATCCAGCCAGCCCCCGCCAGCCCATCTGTGGTCGCCGACGCCATCGCCTCGGTGCTGACCTCCACTACACACCGCGACGCTGCTGACCACATTCAACGCGAGGTCGCAGCGATGACACCGCTCGACGCTCTCGCACAGGACCTCGCTAGCCTCACGGGTTCGTGATCACCACCCGGTATCACGCGGAGTGAATCCAAATGGGCGGGCATCCCGTATGTGCTGGAGTCGGGCGGTCAGGGGTCGAAAGCCACTCACGCGGTAACGACGGCCCTGAGTGATCCCGACTCCTCCTCAGACCTTGAACATGGCCGTGCCGACTGGGCCGGTGAAGTGAAGCACCGAATCCCTGCCCGCTCCCATGATGCTGAGCGGCAACGGACGGTTCACGTTGAGGAAAGCCAGCCGATCATCGGTGATGACGACACCCTTTTCGCGGTCCATCCAAATGCCTTGTACCTGGACAAGTCCAGGCTCAAGGACAAGCAGGTCCAAAATGGGAATATCGTCAACACGGCGCTTCGGCTCCTCTTCAAGCAAGCAGAGCTTTGCCCAGGCTGGGACCACGCTCACCGGTGCAGTACGCCTAACCGACACGCGGCCTGGCCGCTGTTCCAACGAAATGCGTTCATCTCTGGCCTTGACGTAACCGTCCACTACTTCAACCAGGGCATGGCCGTGAAGATCGGCTATCCGTAGCGATAGCAGCATCACGTCATCGTCGTGGACAGCGAAGCTTAACCGGAGGCTGTCCGAAAGGTCGAACACGACTACTCCCGAATCACCTCGACAGCAGATAGACCCGACCAGCAACGATGGCGCATTGCCCGGTTCGACAAACAGGTGTGCAATCGGTGGCGCATCACGTGGAATCCCCTTCCAGCGATACAGGTCGTCGTCTTCGATCCGAAGCACACCTCGGCTCACATGATCGTGACAGGTGGCACACAACGCGATCATGTGAGCGGCATCGTGCGTTTGGTAGACATGCCACTCTTGGATGTGGTGTAGCTCCAAGAGGGTGCTCGGGCAGCCGGGATTTGCACACTTCCTACCGGCTTGCTCGTAGAGCGTTTGTTTGACGCTCTGGGGGACTTTCGGTCTGTGGATCGCGATGTCTCATCGTCGCGCACCCAGCGGCACCGGTGTCACTTCCGGGCGACCGGTGCGGCATCGGCGGATAGCCCAGAGGACCATCCTCACTGGGTTGTGCCGTTACATCGCGCCCTGCCCGGACGACCGACTGCACGAGATTGCCGCAGGGCCGGGATACCAGGATGGTCTGGCCGGGGAACTCCTCTGACCTGCCCCTGCTCAGGCCAGGCGACCGGCCATAGCGGATGGATGGGCGCCCCGTAGGCTGAGCGCATGGAAGACCCCCTTGGTGTCCGGGCCAGTGAGCGCAAAACGCTTGAAGGAGCCCTCGTTTGGTACCGAGCTGTCATCGAGCAAAAGGTCGAAGGCCTGACGCTC
>DATHCF010000146.1:0-8927 GCA_035319705.1 Acidimicrobiales bacterium
ACGGGCCGCCCGACGTCCAGTTGGCCAAGGTGGCGGCCTGGGTGCCGATGGTGGTGTTGGTGCCGCTGGACGGATAGTTGGCGCACGAGCCGTTGTTGGTGTTGGTGCCGGCGGTGATGTTGACCGTGCCGCTCGTGTTGAGCTCGGCGGTGGTCACCGTGAGCTGGCTCTGCAGCGTGCTCTGACCCGACCCACCGAGCGTGGCGCCCAGGGTGAGCGAGGACACCGCGGCGGTGCCGGAGAAGTTCACGCCGATGCAGGCGGTGTTGGCCGTGGACCCCGGCTCGAGGTTGGTCACGTTGAACATGGCCGTGCCCGTGCTCGTGGCCGAGCCGGCCTGGCCACCCTGGTTGTCCTGCAGGAGCACGGTGTTGGTGGAGAAGGTGTTGTTGGGGTTGCTGTCGGAGATCGTCCACGCCGCCCAGCTGCCGACCGAGGCGAAGGACCCCAGGAGCAGGAGGAAGAGCGTCGAGAACAGGAGCTTCCTCCGACGACTGCTTCTCTGGCCTTCTTCGGCACGTCCCTCGGCCATCAGTGGCCCCCGTTCGGCGTTTCGGCGACATGGGAGTTACTGCGTTCTCATCGGTTGACCCGGCATTGTCTTGACCGCAATGTGAGGCTCGTCCCGTCCAGATCGCTCGACGCGAGTGGCGCGTCTGGGACTTTCGTCCATTGAAGTCGGGCCAGCAAAGCCAACCCGAGGCGGCGGCGCGGACTTTGGTCCCTCACAATGACTACAGCTGGTCCGCCGTCCTGCCGCGGTGCCCGACCTGCCCGACAACTACGTATGCGGTACCACCGGTGCCGGGGTTTGCGAGGAGGGACCTAGGGACCGAGCTGAACTCAGTCGGACGAATGAGACAACCAGGTGGCCTGGAGACTGATCGCTGCTGACTCCCGAGAGGGCCACCCGAACACCTCGGCGAACCAGCCACAAGTGCAGGCCAGGAAACCGGACCAGGTGCCGGCGCCCGATCTCGTCGTCTGCCGATCCGCCATCTCGTGTCGAACCGAAGGTTTCCGGGCTTTGACGGCGTGGCGAGCCACTTCTTCGATGAGTCGGTAGACCGGTATCGGTTTCGGAAGGAACACCGATGCCCTCGGGTCCTCGGGATCGCGGCTGTCGCCCGACATCAGGATCACGGGCGGCGGGTCGTCGACGCGGTCGAGGATGGCGAGACCCTGGTGCTCCAGGCCCACATCGAGCAGCACGACGCAGATGTCGGCTTCGGCGAGGAGCCGCACCACCTCGTCAGGACACCGAGCCTCCTTGACCTTGAATCCAGCAGCGACGAGGACTTCGGCCGTCGTCTCCCGGACGGCCTCGTTGTCGTCGAAGACGAGCACGAAGCCGCCGTCTCCGCGGGGCTGCTCGGAGCGATCGCCGGCGAATACGGGACCGACTTGCTCACGACGCCTGCATCTCGACGTGTATCGGAGTTGGATGGATTCCAGGCCCGTCAGGCGACAGCGCGTGTGAACCGCGATGCTCTGTGTGAGCAGTTCACGCGCACGAGCGATCGCCGCCAGGTGGCCGACCTGGGCCACACGATGGTCGTGCATCTGCCGTGTGGTCATGCGAGCCCCCCGGGCCCCACGAAGGCTCGCCACTGTAGTCGCTCGCTCGTTCAAGACGACGACGGCGTTCGTTCGGGTCGTGGCGCTTGCTACTGCAATGATGTCGCCGATGGAGCTCTCAGACGGGTTGGCGGTGGAGGTCCGGGACCTGACCAAGTCCTACGGCGAGCTCACGGCGGTCGCCGGCATCGACTTCGAGATCGCACAGGGGGAGATCTTCGCCATGCTCGGCCCCAACGGGGCGGGCAAGACCACCACCATCGAGATCCTCGAGGGCTACCGCCGCCGCGACCGCGGACAGGTCTCCGTTCTCGGACTGGACCCGGAAATTCAGGCCCCACGTTTGCGCAGCCGCATCGGGATCGTGCTGCAGTCCACCGGCGTGGACCGTTACCTGACGGTGGCCGAGACCATCGCCATGTACTCCGGCTACTACCCGCACCCGAGGCCGCTCGACGAGGTGCTCCAGCTGGTCGGCCTGGAGACCAAGCGCGACAGCCGGGTGCTCAAGCTGTCGGGAGGCCAGCAGCGTCGCCTGGACGTGGCCATCGCCCTGGCCGGCGATCCGGACCTGCTGTTCCTCGACGAGCCCACCACCGGGTTCGACCCCTCGGCGCGCCGTGAGGCGTGGGAGGTGGTGAAGAACCTGGCCGGGCTGGGCAAGACGGTCCTGCTCACCACCCACTACATGGACGAGGCGCAGTACCTGGCCGACCGGGTGGCGGTGATCGCCGGCGGCCGGATCGTGGCCAGCGGCCCGCCCCAGACGCTCGGAGGGCGCGATATCGCCGGCGCCGTCATCCGGTTCCGGCGCCCGCCCGGCGTCACGCTGCCCGCCGACCTCGACATCCGTGCGGTGGGAGACGAACTGGTCCAGCTCGAGCCCGGGGCCGTCACCGAGGCCCTCCACCGCCTGACCTGCTGGGCACTGGACAACGGCGTGGAACTCGATTCGCTGTCCATCGTGCGGCCCACCCTGGAAGATGTCTATCTCGAGCTCACCGGGATGCCCGGCGGATCCGGCGACGACCACATGGCGCTCCAGCCGAAAGCGGCAGCTGGGCGGCGGCGGGGGGCCAGTAGACCATGAACCGTCTCAAACTCTTCGGCGCCCAGGTGCGCTACGTGAACAAGGCCTACTGGCGCAACCCGGCCTCCGCTTTCTTCACCTTCGCCTTCCCCCTCATGTTCCTGGTGATCTTCACGTCCCTGCTCGGCAACGGCCACATCCCCATCGGCGCCCTCGACGTGAGGCAGTCGACGTACTACGTAGCCGCCATGGGGGCCTTCGCCGTCATCACCGCCTGCTACACCAACATCGCCATGAACGTCACCTTCCAGCGGGACCTGGGCATCTTGAAGCGCATCCGGGGCACGCCCATCCCGAGCGGGCTCTACCTCGGTGCCCGCGTCGTACACGCACTGCTCATGGCCGTGTTGCTCGTCGTGATCACGGCCGCCTTCGGCGCCGCCTTTTACCACGCCCACATCCCGTCGGGCATGACGCTGGTGCGGTTCCTGGTGATGCTGGTCGTCGGTGCAGGGAGCTTCGCCGCTCTCGGGTTCGCAGTCACGGGGCTCGTACCCAACTCGGACGCGGCGCCGGCCGTGGTGAACGCCTCCATCCTGCCGCTGCTGTTCCTGTCGGGGATCTTCATCCCAATCGGCAACAAGTCCCCGGCCTGGATCCGGTGGATCGCCAAGATCTTCCCCATCTCCCACTTCGCCAAGGGGATGGAGGCGGGATTCTTGGGCACCACCTTCAGCTGGAACGACGTACTGATCGTGGCGCTGTGGGGAGTGGCCGGCCTGGTCTTCGCCGTGCGCCACTTCAGCTGGGAACCGAGGGTCTGATCGACCGGCTCACAGAGCCGGGGCCTTCTGCACGATCCAGGCATCGGCCGACAGCGAGGCGACGAGCGCCTCGGTGTTGCCGAACAGATTCACATAGACACTTCCCACCGCCACACATCGCGTGACGGCCGGGCAGGCGAGGCCTTGGACGTTGTCGGAGAACGAAGGTGAGGTGAGCGCCTGCCAACCGCCCCCGTCCACCTGGGCCAGCACCTTTCGTGCCGACTCGAGCGCCGTCCCCGCCACCACGCAAGGGCCGGCGTCGGCACAGCCCAGAGCGGTGAGCGAGGGGTCGCCGCCCTGGCCGAGCGCTGCCTGATCGAGGCTCCAGGTGGACCCGTTCAGCAACAGCACCAGCGCCGCGCCCGTGGTGGACCCGGTGTAGACGTTGCCGGCGGCCACGCACTGCCCGGCTGCCGGACACGAAACGCCGTAGAGGATCCCCTGTCCCGTCCCTGTAGGCGGCAGGGTGGCGGTCGTCCACGCACCGTTGGCCATCGTCTCGACCAGTGGACGGGTGACGCCGGGGTGGGCCACCGGCGCAATGTCGCCGACCGCCACGCAGGTCTCGCTGGTGGGACACGAGACCGCATTGAGCCCGGAAACGGTGCCGGCGGGCGCCGAGATGGGAAGAATCGTCCAGGAACGGCCGTCGAAGCTCTCGAGGAAGAACGACTCGATCGGGTTTCCGTCGATTTCACCGGCGACGGTGTACCCGACGGCCGTGCAGTCGGAGCTGGTCGGGCACGACACGCCGGTGAGGACGCTGTCGGGAGCGACCGTGGGCCCGTCCACGATGCGCCATCGCCCGTCGGTGTCCGATTCGATCAACGGCTCGCTCGGGGGGGCGGTGGCGGCCGAGGCGGGAAACGGACCCGGGCGATAGAAGCCCACCGCCACGCAGTCGTCGGCGTCCGGGCAGGAGACACCGGAGAGCTCGGCTCCCCCGCGCCCCTCGTCCGGGCTGGCGACGTGCGTCCACCGCCTACCGACGGCGGACTCGATCAAGGTGTGCGAGGCCTTGCCGTCGCCGTCCGGATCGCCGACGGCGGCATCCTTGTCGACGGGGAGGAAGTCTCCGACCGCCACACACCGGGTGACGCTGGCGCAGCTGACCCCTTGGAGGCTGGCGAAGAGCACCTTGGCGGTGGTGCCGGTGGCCTTGGGAGGCGGTGACGACGGCAGGGCGACGGCCAGGCCCACTCCCAGGAACACCACCATGGTGACAGCCAGCCCGCCCACCGCCACCACGCGCCGGCGGCCAGCGGGCCGCGATGGGGCGCCGATCACGGACCGGCGTCCGGTGGGCCACAACACGAGCGCCGTCATGGGCACGAGGTAACCGAGCCAGACGAGGACTTCGGCCAGGGTGGGATAGGGCTGGAGGCCGAACATGCCGGTGGTGAACGACGACAGCACCGATCCCGGTGGCGCCAGCCACGACAGGTCGAATTGCGGTCGTTGCCCGAAGGTGATCCACCCCGCGGTGTTGGCGGTGTGGACGCTGCTCAGAGCCAGCCCGGCCGCCGACAGGACGAGGACGAGGGCGGTGGCTCGGAAGAAGCGGGCCACGTCGAGGCGCCTCGTCCCCTTCACCACCCCGATCCCCACGAGCAGCGCCACGACGACGCCGAGCAGCGCGCCTCCGGTGGACAACCAGGCGTTGCGCCCGGTCAAGCCGATGGTGGCGACCACGAACACCGTGATCTCGAAGCCCTCTCGCAGCACGGCGAAAAAGGCCAGAAGAACGAGCCCGGTTCCGGACCTGCGTGCCAGGGCCACCGACGCCGCCGCGTCGGTGTCGCGTCGGAGGTCCTTGGGGAACCGCTTCATCCAGACGACCATGTAGGTCACGGTGGCCACGGCCACCAGCCCCACCACCGTCTCGAGCTGCTCCTGCTGGCGCCACGACAGGCTGACCTCGACGTAGCGGATCACCAGGCCGATGCCGACGCACAGGACTGCCGCCAGGGCGGAGGCGCGCCAGACGCGCGCAATGAGGTCGCCTCGGCCCTGGGCCCGGAGGAAGACGACGATGGCTCCGATGACGACGACTGTCTCGAGACCCTCGCGCAAGCCGATGACCAACGCCGGCAGCACGGCGGCAGTCTAAAAGCCGGGGTAAACGCCGCCGAATCGGGCCGCGGCGTCAGCCCGGTACTGTCGTCGCCTCCGCCACCGCCAGTGGCCAGTGCTGCTGGAGCGCTCCCGGGCAATTCACGACGTAGCTCCCCGCCTCGAGATGCAGGTCGAAGGTCCCGGACAGGCCTTCGATCAAGTTCTCCCGCTCACCGAGGACGCGCGACAGGTTCGCCGTGCGGATCTCGACCTCCGACACGGTCGGCGCGTCGAGGTTGCTGACGGCGATCTCGACGGCTCCCGCTGTCACACTGCCGGGCACAGGGCGGCAACCGGAAGGTGTGACGGTGATGCGGACGACGGGCACGCTCGCCGATGCTTCCGGGCTCCCGGAGTGCACGGAGTATCCGCACGCGCCGCAACAGGCACCTGACAGCGCCAACGCACTCAGCACCGACAGCCGCCGCCGGGTGGCTACCCCCTGTGCCACCGGCTGGCGCACAAGCCGGTGGTCAGGCGAAGCGGCGGGCGTCCTCCGCCGCGTACTTGGCCACCACCGTGTCGACGGCGGCCGTGTGCTCGACCTTGTCCACGACCTCGGCCAGCCGGCTGCCGGGAAAGGCGAAGGTCATCTCCTCCGGGCGCATACCGGTGCGGGCCCGGCTGAGAGCGCAGCCCACGCTGGCGACCGCCTCGCCCTGCTCCTTGGCCAGCGCCACGATGTGGCACTGCGGCTTGCCCTCGATGCGCAGGCCGGGCAGGGCGTCGGACAGGACCATGAGCTGGCGTCCGTTCACGCGCAGCAGCACCACGTCCGGGGGGCGGGGCGAGTCGGCCAGCGGGCCGTAGACGACCGATCCGGGAGGCTGGGACACCGAGGGGATGTGCGCCACGGCGGCGGCGTCCACCCACCCCGACTCGAGCAGGGTGGCCACGTCGCTGTTCCCTGCGATGTCCTCCATCGAGGCCAGTCCGTGGGTGAAGCGGCCCACCGAGCAGTTGCCGTGGTCCTCGGGGGCGGTGGCGAACGTCCGGTCGGTCGCCTTCACCCAGAACACGCAGCCGGCCGGGACGCGGCCCCGGCGGCCGTCGGGCGTGGGCTCGGACATGGGCTCGTCGAAGGCGGCGACCGCTTCGGGCGCGGCGTCCTCGAAGGAGATGGCGATGGGCGGCACGGCCAGGTGAAGGGCCTTGCCCAGCGCCTCGGACAGCCGGCGGAGGTCTTCGGCTTCGGTCATAGGCGGGCGATCCTACGCGGGGACGAAGCTCAGCCTGACGCGACGACGTGGGTTGTCGGTGTTGGGATCGACCAGCACCACGCGCTGCCAGGTGCCGAAGGCCGGCTGGCCGGAGATCACGGGCAGCACCAACGAGGGCGACACCAGCACGGGCAGGAGGTGGTCGGCGCCATGACCGGGCGACCCGTGGCGGTGGCGGTAGTCGACCGAGCGTGGCAGCAGACGCTCGAGGGCGTCGAGGAGGTCGGCCTCCGACCCCGAACCGGTCTCCATGAGCGCCAGTCCTGCAGTGGCGTGCGGGGCGAACACCGAGCAGAGGCCGTCGCCGCGCGAGGAGCAGAACCGCTCGACCGCTTCGGTGAGGTCGACCACGCGACGCGTCGCCGTGTCGATCTCGACGATGGTGCTGTCCAACGGCTTCAGTGGCGCGCTGTCACCCGTCGCCGGGCAGGGACGACTCCACGGCCTGCACCAGCGCGGGATCCTGCGGCTCGACCTTCGGCCGGAAGCGGGCCACCACCTCACCGCCGGGCGAGACGAGGAACTTCTCGAAGTTCCACTGGATGTCGCCGCCCTGTCCCTCGGCGTCGGTCGCCGAGGTGAGCAGCTCGTACAGGGGGTGGCGGCCCGGCCCGTTGACGTCGATCTTCTCGAAGAGCGGAAAGCTCACCCCGTAGTTGACCGAGCAGAATTCGGCGATCTCCTGCGCGGTGCCCGGCTCCTGCTCGAGGAACTGGTTGCACGGGAAGCCGAGCACGCTGAAGCCGCGCTCCCCGTAGCGGTCCTGCAGCTCCTGCAACCCGGCGTACTGCGGGGTGAGCCCACAGCGCGAGGCCACGTTCACGAGCAGCAGGGCCTTGCCTCGGTGCGGGGCCAGCGAAGACGGCTCGCCCTGCAGGGTGCGGATGGGGATGTCGTAGATGGCGGGCACGGGGCTCCTTCCCTCGGGTTCCCTCGGGGTCCCGACCCTACTGCCGGCGGCAATTTCGGGGGCCGGCCCTCGAGGCGGAGGGCCGGGCCCGGCACCGGGCGGACCGGGGGTGCCGGGGGGCCGATTACAGGGTCCGACGCAACCTGCCGATGCCTGGGGGATGCGGACAGGGGGCGGGGTACGGGCCGCCGTGGGCCGCGGGCGGAGCATCGGCGCCTGGTGCCTGGTCATCGGGGTGACGACCGTGCTCGGCGTGCTCGTCGGAGGCGTGCCGGGCTTCGGCGCCGGAACGGTGCCGGCCCACACCCACCTGCGTCCCGAAGCCGTGACGACGGTGCCGGCCCCCACGACCACGACCACGCCGCCGCCGGCCCCCACGACCACCACCACCACGCCCCGGGCACCGGCCCCGGCCCCGGCCAAGCGGGGCATCCTGCCGCCGGACGACCCGCCGGCCAACATCACCCCGTCACCGAACTTCCTCTCCGACTGCCAGGGGAGCCAGTACGACGACTCGACCGGCTGTGTGAACGCCACCCTCAGCGCCATCGACAACGCCCGCGCCCAAGAGGGCGTGCCGGCCATGCAGCTGCCGTCGAACTGGTACGGCCTGTCGCCGGCCGAGCAGATCTTCGTCGTCACCAACCTCGAGCGCGTCGACCGAGGGCTTCCGCCACTGCAGGCCATGGCCAGCGCCCTCGACCAGTCGGCCCAGCAGGGCGCCGCCGACGACACCGACCCCTCGCCACCGGGTGGATTCCCCTGGACCCAGTGGGGGGCCAACTGGGCCGGGGCGGTGGGCAACCCGCTGGAGGCCGACTACTACTGGATGTACGACGACGGCCCCGGCTCGAGCAACGTCGACTGCACAGCCGGCGACTCGTCGGGGTGCTGGGGGCACCGCAACAACGTCCTCATGGACCTGTCATGCCAGATGTGCGTGATGGGTACCGCATTCGCGCCCACCGCCTACAACAGCGACCCCAGCCTGGCCGAGATCCTGGTCGACAGCTCGGGCCAGCCGGCGGTCGACTTCACCTGGCAGCAGGAGCAGGCTTACTTCTGACGCCGACTTATCGGCGCCCGAGACCGAACGGCGCCCTCAAGCCACGCCGCGGTCGCGGCCTTCCCAGTACTTCTTGCGCAGCTCGCGCTTGAGCGGCTTGAAGGCGCCCGACAGCGGCAGCGGCCCGTCGTGGAACTCCACCGACTTCGGCACCTTGAAGCCGGCCAGCGCCTTGCGGGCG
>DATHCF010000147.1:0-14986 GCA_035319705.1 Acidimicrobiales bacterium
AAGCGTCGGGCTACGGCACCACCTACGCCACCTTGACGGCCTGGTCCCGCCAGGGCAACTGCTGGGTGGCCTCCCTCGGTCCATGGACGGCGCGCATCGGCGCCAACGGCTTCTCCGACGACAAACACGAAGGCGACGACAGCACGCCCACCGGCGCCTACGGGGTCGGCCCGGTCATGTACGGGAACGCCGCCGACCCCGGGGTCACCTATCAGTACCAGCAGCTGGTGTGCGGCGACTGGTGGGACGAGGACCCTTCGTCGCCGCAATACAACACCTTTCAGTACGTCCTGTGCGGACAGAACCCGCCCTTCGGCGGCGACAGCGAGGCGCTGTGGGAGGAGACGACCGCCTATCCGAGCTTCGCCGTGGTCGACTACAACACCGACCCCGTGGTCCCGGGCGCCGGGTCGGCCATCTTCATCCACGCCGATGTGGGGGGTCCGACGGCCGGATGCATCAGCCTCCCGCTCGGTGAACTCGACCAGTTCCTCGACTGGCTGCGGCCCGCCGACGCACCGCTCGTGGTGATGGGACCGGACTCCGAGATCACGCGCTTCTAGATCTGGAGCCGGCCGCTGCCACAGCTCGAGACGGGCGCCATCGACGCTCTGGGCATGGATCCGGGTTCGGCGATCTCGTATCGTGAGCGTCCGTCGTTCGCAGAGGGGGGAAATGGGACGACTCGCCGTTTCGATGCTCGCCGGCGCGGCGCTGCTGTGTGCCGGGACCACCTTGGCAGCCTGCTCGTCGGCGTCGCCGACCACGCCGGCCTCCCCTCTCCCGAACCCGCCGGGGAGCAGCGTGCCCCTCGTCGCCGGAGGCACGCCGGCCGGTGCGTCCTACCTCGTCTACTGGGACCAGAACGAAGAGGAGGACTTCCTGTCCATGCCCTCGGGCCTCCAGGGCCAGCTCCTGCCGGCATGGGACGCCAACGGCCAGATGTGCATCCTCCCCGACGGCCGCTGGGTGGTGGGCTACGACCCCACTCTGCCCAACCAGGACGACTTCGGCGGAACGAAGCCCTACAAGCAGCCGGGTGACGGCGAGGAGCTCGACGAGCCCAACGGGTCCTTTAGCGGCGAGACGCTGTACGTATCCGGGAGCTACAAGATGCCGGGGCAGAGCATCGGCAGCGACTCACCACCGACTGCCAACGGTGTCTTCAACAACAACCAGACCTACACCGGCTGCGCCGTCGAGAAGTCGGGCGACGTCCTGGCCAACGACATCGCCACCGCCCAGGGCAGCTACCCCCCGCCCAGCAGCGGACGGCTGATCGAGTGGTTCGCTCCCAACTACACCACCTACTGCATCGTCTACGGCCCGGACACCGGCGGTTACTCGGGGGATCACCACACCGACGGATCGGGCGGCCTGGAGCAGCCCGGGATGATGGCACTGGCGCCCAACGGCGACGTGCTCGTACCCAACGTCGGGACGAGCAGCGTCCTGCGCTTCGCCGCCTCTTCGCTCCCCACCAGCGCCGCGCAGTGCCCCAACGGCGTCTACCCCCGCGTCAAGGTGCACGTCAGCACCTTCGTGAAGGTCACCTTCCCTGCGGGTGTCGCTCTCGACCCGGTGTGCGGCTGCTACGCCGTCAGCAGCTACATCGGCAATCCGTCGATCATCTGGGTGACCGCCGACGGCAAGCCGGAGCCGGGCTTCGGGACCGTACCCGGCACCACCGTGACCGACCTGGGGAAGAGTCCGAATCAGTACAACCCGTTCGGCATGGCCTTCGCCCCGGACGGGACCCTGTACTTCATCGACATCCACGTGGTGTGCACCGGTCTGCTCACCGGGTGCGGTCCCGGCAATTACGACGGCCGGGTCATGCGGGTCACCATGACCAATGGTCAGCCGTCCACACCGGTGACGGTGGCACCCCCCGGCGGGCAAGCAGGTACGGGCAGTCAGCCGGGTAACGCCTTCGACTTCCCCACCAGCGTGACCGTGTGCGTCCCGTCCTCCACGCAGGTCTGTCCCTATCCGACGGGGGCCACCCCCGCGCCGTTGTCGGGTCCCTCAGAGAACTCCGCTCCCGACGTCGGCCCGCCGACCGACACCTCCGCCACCGCCGGCTTCGGATAACCCGGCCGCTTCAGCCCTGTGGCACCACCGGCGGGGCGCCGTCGGGTGTCAGCACCTCGATCCCGGATGACGCCGGGCTGAAGTCGGTGCCGAGGCCGAAGACGAGGGCGTCGCCCACCGTGGCGATGCCCGACCAGTTGGCTTGCGGCAAGGCGATCTGGGCCAACACCTGTCCGGTCGCCGCCTGACGGACCTGGATCACCTTCAAGGAGAAGGCCAAGCCGTCGAAGGTCATGCCTCCGGCCACGGTGGTGGGGGCGAACGACGAGGCGGCATCGGCTTGCCACAGGACCTTGCCGGTCTGCGCATCGAGCGCATCGGTCGTCGGCTCCTCGGCTGCTCTGTCGCGGGGGTTCGACGGATCACACAGCACGTTCCCGTGCGGCCCGGGGTTGTAGTCGCCGATGCCGGTGGAGCCGTACACGCCCTGGCCGTCGTAGGCGGTGGTGCCGAGGAACCCACCCGACCCCCCGCCGAAGACGACGTTGGACGACCACAACAGCTGCCCGGTGGCCGGATCGAGGGAGTAGTAGGTGCCGTCCTTTCCCCCCTCACCGAGGAAGGTGGTCACGCCGGACGCCGACACGCCGGCATTGGCGGTGGCACCGAAGTCGAAGTCGCACACCGGCGCGTTCTGCAGGGGGTGGTACTCCCAGGCCAAGGTGCCGTCGGCGACGTGGAGGGCGATGATCGACTCGGCGTACAGGGCGCTGCCGCCCCCTTGGCAGTCGGCGGTGCCGAAGACCACCAGGCCCAGGTCGGGGAGCACCGTGCCCGACGACCACACGCTTCCGCAGCTGTCGTGCAGGACCGCGCCACCCGGCCGGGCCACGTCGGTCTGGAACTCCCACACCGGGTCGCCGGTGTCGAGGCTGGCGGCGACGATGTCGCCGGCGGAGTTCGCCTGGCCGTCCACGTCCACCCCGAAGATCACGTCGTTCCCCACCACCACGGGGGAGGAGAAGATCCTGGTGCTGTCGATGTTCGGCTTCGGTGGGCCGGGCAACCCCGGGTAGTCGTGGCTCCAGTAGACGGCACCGTCGGTGGCCTCCAGGGCGTACAGGGTGTAGCCGGCGCCGAAGATCACAAGCGCCGGACGGTTCGCCGTCGCCGGCTCGAACCACGCCGACGACGTGACGAGGCCGCCGTCCGAGTCGCCGCTGCGAGGATGCTCACCGGGGTAGGGCTCGACGCCGTTCTGCGACGCCAGCCGCACCTTCCACCGGAGCTGGCCGGTCTCGAGGTCGAGGGCGTAGAAGTCGTCGTCCCACGACCCGAAGTACACGGTTCCGCCCACCACGGTGGGGGTGGCCGTCACCGCGTCGGCTGTAGGGAAGAACCACGCCTTTTTGAGCGAGCGGACCGACGAAGAGGTCAAGGTGGTCATGCCGGCGAAAGTGTGCTGGGCGTCGTAGCCGTAGGTGGGCCAGTCCCATTGGCTGATCGAGGCCGGCACGGCCGCGGTGGAGGGCGCATCCGGCGAAGCCGACGAGGCGGCGGTGGAGCTGGCCTTGACGCCGGAACAGCCGGCGAGCAGAACCGACAACAGAAGTGCAGACGCGAACGAAAACCCGACTCGCCCCCCACGCGACATCCGGAACACAGTAGTCATGCCTGCACCCCTGCGACGCGGCGCCGGTCGACGCCGTCGTGGCACTGGGTGGAGATCTCGGGCAGCGGCTGGCCCACGAGTCCGTGGCCCTGGCCGATGCCGGACATGCCACGGTGGCCGTCGAGACCTCGTGCTGATGGGGGTTCAGGGTCGGTAGGCTTAACAGTGCGGGGGGATGAGGTCGGCGTTGTCGGGCACGTTCATACGGGCTCGGCTGAACGCATCCGACGAGTGGGTCTCCGCCGTGGTCTACAGGACATGCGTCCGGGGGTGAGCTCCGCATGAGCGAAGTGGGGCAAGGAGATGACCTCTGGGCACGTCTGCCGCCACCCAGCGTCCAGGTTCCGGATTGGCGCCCATCGGGAGCACCTCCCGCACCCACGTCCGAGCATCCACGCCCCCGGCTCGGGTGGGTGAACGTGACCGCCATCGGCCTTGGGGCCATCGGTCTGGTACTGGTATGGGTCAGCCTGGGGAAACATCTCTACGCCAAGGGCGTCCACGTCGGAGCTGGCGAGTTGTTCGCGGCGGGGCTTCTGGTCGTCGTAGTCCTGAGCGCGTGGAGGACCACCAGTGGCAGCCGAGCGGCGGTATGGCTCCTGCCCGTGGTGTGGGCTGCGCTGCTGGCCGTGGCAACATTCGAGATCGCCCACATCGTCGCCACGCCTGCGCTCAAGGCGACCGACGCGTTCGGTGTCGGGATCGGACTCGAGCTCGACGTTGCCGCCGCGTTGATCGGCACCCTGGCCACAGCGGTCGACGCCCCCCGTCTCGTTGCCGACGCGGATCTGCGCTTCGGGCGCACCGGATCGACCAGGCCGGCGGGAGCGCTCGGACTGGTCATCCTGGTCGCCGTGGCAGGCGGCGCACTGATGGGAAAAGGCGCCTCGGGTCTGCCCTTCTCACCGACCAAGCCCACCCACCAAGGCGGGGGGACGAACACTACGAACACCGGAAACAGCGGGAACACCACCACGACGGCCGGGAATACGGGGAACACCGGAAATACCGGCAACACGGGCAATACGGGGAATACCGGGAATACCGGCAACACAGGCACGGGTAAGACGGGTACAGGAAAGGCGAGCACGGAGAAGACGAGCACGAACAACAGCGGATCCGCCTCCACCGGAAGGGTGAGCAAGAGGTCGGGCCATCATCGGTCCACCTCGACCCGGACCCGCGCCAAGCCGGTTCGACACCCGAAGGGTACAGGCACTCATCCCAAGCATGCGCGCAACGGCGGGCCAGACAAACATCGTTGAGCCTCGTCATCTGGGGGTGAACCAACCTGCAGCGCCGCTCCAGCGCGCTGCTCACATCGAGATCGGTCCGCTCTGGGCGCGCGCCGGTTCGCTGACCGTCGTGGCCTTGGTCGTCAGCTGGGGCCTCTGGCAGTGGCGGCCATGTCTGGTGGCGGTGCCCTACCTGGACGACAACTCCGTGCACGAGCAGATGATCCGCTTCGCTGCCACGCGGTTGGCGGCCGGGCACTCGCCGTACACCAGCTGGTTCCCATACCTCGGCCTCGGGTCGCCGCAGTTCCTCCACTACCAGGGCCTCGGTGCCACGGTTGTCGGCGCGATCGGAATTCTCGTCGGACCCGACGCCGCCTTCCGATGGTCGCTCTACCTGCTTCTCGCCGGCTGGCCGTTCGCCGTGTACTTGTCGAGCCGCCTGCTGTCACTAGGCACCGGTGCGAGTACAGCGGCGGCGGTCCTTTCGCCCTTCCTCGCCAGTGCCACCGGCATCGGCTACGAGCCCAAGGCTTATATCTGGATCGGTTGGGGAGTGTGGACGCAGCTTTGCGCCTCGTGGGCGCTGCCCTTCGCCTGGGCATTCTCCTGGCGAGCGATGTCGTCGCGGCGAGCCGCGCTGCCGGCCGCGGTGTGCGTGGCTCTGACCGTCGCCCTGCACTTCGAGACGGGCTACTTGGCCCTGGCGGGCGTGGTGGTGATCGCGTTGTTCAGCACCGGCGCCGTTCTCCCGCGCCTGAGGCGAACGGTGTTGGTACTGGGTGGCTCGCTCCTGGTCTCGGGATGGGTGATCGTGCCCCTCGTGGTGTCCTCCCGGTGGGCGGCGCACAACCAGGTTCTGGCCAACACTCCGTTGGAGAACGGGTACGGAGCCAAGCAGATCCTCGCCTGGCTGTTCAGTGGCAGGCTCTACGACGCCGGCCGGCTCCCGGTGGTGACTGTGGTCCTGGCGGTGGGAATCGCCTGGTGTGCGTGGCACTGGCGAAGGTATCCGATGGGGAGGGTCGCCCTGTCCTTGTGGGCCATGGGCATGCTGCTCTCTTTCGGGCGCACCAGCTTCGGTCCCCTAACCGTAGTGATACCGGGCAGTACCGACGTGTTCATGCGCCGTTTCGGCATGGCCGCCGACTTGGCGGGGCTGTACCTGGCCGGCATCGGCGCCGTCGCCGTGGGTCGCGGCGTGGCCGCCTGGGCT
Source organism: Acidimicrobiales bacterium (assembly GCA_035319705.1). GTDB lineage: Bacteria > Actinomycetota > Acidimicrobiia > Acidimicrobiales > UBA8190 > UBA8190. The sequence continues at coordinate 6,158 of DATHCF010000147.1, forward strand.
CAGGCGGTGCTGCCCAAGGGTCGCGCCCGCCGATGGCGCCAGCCGGCGGTCTTCGCTGCGGTAGGCGTGGTGAGCGTGCTTGGCCTGCTCCCCTTGCTCGGTCAGATGGACGCCTACGCCGCCCGAAACGCCGGCGCCGTGTCGAGCCAGCACGCCGCCGACCGACGTTCCGCCACGCAGATCGGGTCTCTGATCGACTACGTCAAGCGCCACGGAGGCGGCCGCGTCTACGCCGGGATGCCGACCAACTGGGGTGAATCGTTCACCGTGGGAACGGTGCCGGTGTTCAAGTACCTCGAGTCGGAAGACGTGGACGAGGTCGGTTACACGTTGCGAACGGCGTCGCTAATGACCGATCCCGAATATCACTTCGACGAGGCCAATCCCGGAGATTACGCATTGTTCGGGATCCGGTACCTGATCGTGCCGACTGGTCAGCCGCCTCCCGTTCCGGCGAATCCGATCATGTCGGCTGGCGATTACCACCTCTTCGTCATCCCGGCCGACGGATACATCCGGGTGGTTGACACGGTGGGAGTGTTGTCCGCTAACCGGGACGACGTCGGATCGCGCTCGGTCCCCTACCTCAGTTCCGGCCTCGCCGCCGCGGCGAAATACCTGACCGTGGCCTGGGCCGGCGGCCGTGCGGCGCAGCCCACCATGTCCGGCCGGCCGGCGGCCGGATCGCCAGGCTCGGTGTTGTCGACCGACAGCGCCCTGCCAGCGGGTCGGGCGAGTGCGGTCGTGCAGGTCCGACGGCGGGCCGTGGTGGTGCTCAGCGCCTCCTATGACCCCGGCTGGGTGGCAACCGTGGACGGTCGCCGGGTGCACACGCAGATGCTGGCGCCGGCACTGGTGGGCGTCCCGGTCGGACCCGGCCGGCATGTGGTGACGTTTAGCTACCAAGGATACGGAGACTACGTCTGGCTGTTCGCCTTGGCCGTGGTGGTGCTGGCCGCTCTGACCTTGACCTCCTGTCTGTCCGGGAACGTCCGCCGCCGCCTCTTGTCGCGCTGAGGAGGCGTCGAGGAAGTCTCGGAGGGCGCGTCACGAAGCTGAGGAGTGCTCCCAACCGGGATCGCTCGGCCAGTTGGGTTGGAAGAGGTGCCACTGCTCGGGGGCACGGCGGATGAGGGACTCGAGGTCGTGTGCCACTGCCTGGGTCACCCGGGCCACATCGGCGCGCATGCCGGCCTGCCGGCTCGTGTCGATGGGCGGCAACAGCACGCCGGTATGGCTGTCTCCGGGCCCGCTGTACACGGCGCCGGCCATGAGCGTGGCGCCGGTACGCAGCGCCAGGGTGGCAGGACCGCCCGGCAGCGTGGTCCGCTCGCCGAAGAACTCGACGTCCACCCCCCCGCCGGCGATGTCACGGTCGCACAGCAGCCCCACCAGTCCCCCCTGCCGCAAGGCGTGGAGCAGCGCCGGCCCGGCTTGCGGCCCGAGAGGGACGATGCACAGTCCCATGCGCTCACGCTGGGCCACGAACCAGGCGAACAGCTCGCCGGAGTCCATCTGCTCGGCCACCGAGGTCATGGGGTAACCCTTCAGCGCCAGCCAGGCGCCGCCCCACTCCCAACTGCCCACGTGCGGCAGGGCCAGCACGAGCCCCTTGCCACTGGCCATGGCGTCCACGAACGGCTGCCAGCCCGACGGCATGCTCATGCGCGCCTCGATCACCTGCGGCGCCATCGACCCCAGCCGTGCCCCCTCGATCCAGTAGCGGGCATAGCTGGCATAGGCCCGCCGCAACCAACGACGCTGCTCGGCGGGCGGCAAGGGCCTGCCCAGCACGCGCTGGAGGTGCCGGATGTACATCGCACCGCCGGCGCTCCTGGGCCGGGCCAGCGCCCGGGCGACGGCCGCCCCCGCCGCGTCGGACACCGGCTCGGGCGTCCGGGAGATGGCCGCCGCTGCCGAGCGGTAGACCAGATAGGCGGTGTCGGCGATGTCAGTAGTCGCTGCGGCCGGAGTGGCGGCTTGCCCGTATCCGGTCGCGCATGGTCACCCTGCGCCGCCGCCGCCCGGCGCGCGCCGACGCCTCGGCCTCGCGCCAGGCCCGCCAGCGCGCCCCCAGCGGCTCGCTGCTGCGCACCGGCCGCGACGCCGTCCGCTCGCGCCACACCGCCATGGCCCGCCTTGCGCGGTTGGGATGGTCGATGGCGATTCGTGTCGGACGCTCCCGGGGCATGGGGCGAACCGGCCCCTCCGCCTCCTGCCACACGCGTACGAAGCGGCCGACGGCGGTGGCGCTCACCAGGACCAGGTACGCCCACAACGCCGGGACCAGGGCGCGGGCCGACACCGCCCCGGCCACGAACACCACGCCGAGAGCGATGAAGCGCTCGGCCCGCTCCATGAGGCCGCCGGCCGCCCGCAGGCCGAGGAGCTCGGCTTTGGCCCGCTGATAGGAGATGAGCTGCGTCACCGCCAGCACGGCGAAGGGCAGCAGGGCGGCCAGTCCGTGATGCCGCGAGATCAGGTACCACGTCAGCCCGCCCAGGATGAGGGCGTCGGCCACGCGGTCGGCCACCGAGTCGAAAAAGGCGCCGCGCACCGAAGCAGTGCCCGAAGCCTTGGCCACCGGCCCGTCGAAGAGGTCGGGCAGGCCGGTGGGGAACAGCATCACGATCGCCCACACCAGGTGTCCCGATGCCACCACCCAGGCGGTGACGCCGGACATGACCAGGCCGACCCCGGTGAGCACGTCGGCGTTGACGTGCAGTCGCACCAGTGCGGAACCCACTGGCTTGGTGGTGCGGTCAACGGAGTGGCGCCAGCGACCATCGAGCATGAGGCGGCATTCCTCCGGATCGCTCTCGACATCAGCCTACCATCGGCGCCTCTGCGCCCCTCGACTCCGCCTCCCCCCCAAGCGCACCAGTAGGCTGCCGGCGAGGCGCCGAGCGGAGGCGCCGACCCCGGGGAGGTGCGCTGCCGTTGCCGAGCTACCCGCCATCTCGCATCCGCAACGTGGCCTTGGTGGGCCACAACGGAGCGGGCAAGACGACCCTGGCCGAGGCCCTGCTGTTCTGTTCCGGAGCGGTGAACCGCCAGGGCAAGGTGGACGACGGCAACACGGTGACCGACTTCGAGCCGGAGGAGGTCAGACGCCACCTCTCGCTGTCGCTGGCCCTGGCCCCGGTGATGGTGGGGGACGTGAAGGTCAATCTTCTCGACACCCCGGGGTACGCCGATTTCTTCGGCGAGGTACGCGCCGCCTTGTCGGTGGCCGACCTGGTGGTCCTCGTGGTGAGCGCGGTAGAGGGACTGGAGCCGCAGGCCGAGCTGGCCTGGAGCCTGGCCGCCGACCTGTCGCTGCCGCGTCTGGTCTTCGTCAACAAACTCGACAGGGAGCGGGCCAGCTTCGACCGGACCCTGGCCGATCTGCGCGACCGCTTCGGCGCCGGCATCGCCCCTCTGGAGCTTCCGGTCGGTGAGGAGACCGAATTCCGGGGGATCGCCGATCTGCTCACGGACAGCGCCATCTTCTACGACGCAGGCAAGCCGTCGACCGGGCCCATTCCCGAGGAGCTGGCCGAGCTCGAGCACCAGGTGCGCGAGCAGCTGGTGGAGGGCATCGTCGTGGGTGACGACGCCTTGATGGAGCGCTACCTCGAGGGCGACATCCCCTCCACCGAGGAGCTCGAGTCCACCCTGGCCGCCGGCCTGGCCCAAGGGTTGGTCTTCCCCGTGGTGTGCGGATCGGCCGCCACCGGCGTGGGGATCGACCGCTTGGCCAGCCTGCTGGCCGAGATCGCGCCGTCGCCCGACGCCCGGCCGCCGGTGGAGGTCCGAGCCGGCGACTCCACCTCCGAAGTCTCCCCCGATCCTTCGGGTCAGCCACTGGCCCGTGTGTTCAAGACGGTGTCCGACCCCTACGTGGGCAAGATCTCGCTGCTTCGGGTGCTGTCCGGCACCATCCGCCCTGACACCGTGCTCAGCAACTCGCGCACCCACACCGACGAGCGCCTCCACGTGCTGCAGCTGCTGCGGGGCAAGGAGACCGAGCCGGTGTCCGAGGCCCAAGCCGGCGACATCGTGGCCGTGCCGAAGCTGTCCGACACGGCGACCGGCGACACGCTGGCGCCCAAGGGCACGCCGGTGGTGGTCCCCGCCCCCGAGCCGGAGGCGGCGGTGCTGTCCATCGCCATCAAGCCGAAGTCCAAGGGCGACGAAGACAAGTTGATGACCGGCCTGCACCGGTTGCAGGAGGAGGACCCGGCGCTGGTCGTCGAGCGGGTGGACGAGACCCACCAGACGCTGCTGCGCGGCACCGGTGAGACACACCTGGCCGTCGTCTGCGAGCGCCTGGCTCGCAAATTCAGCGTGGAGGTGGCGACCGAAGAGGTGCTCGTGCCGTACCGCGAGACGATCACCAAGCCGGCCGAGGCCGAGGGCAAGTACAAGAAGCAGACCGGTGGCCACGGCCAGTTCGGGGTGGCCGACATTCGGATCGCGCCCTTGGAGCGCGGCGAGGGCTTCCACTTCGTCGACGCGGTGGTGGGGGGAGCCATCCCCAAGCAGTACATCCCGGCGGTCGAGAAGGGCGTGATCGAAGCCATGGCCATGGGTGGCCCCTACGGGTACCCGGTGGTCGACGTGCAGGTCACCTGTTACGACGGCAAGTACCACCCAGTCGACTCCTCCGAGATGAGCTTCAAGATGGCCGGGTCCCTCGCCTTCAAGGAGGCGGCGGCCAAGGCCGGGCCGGTGCTGTTGGAGCCGCTCAGCCGCCTCGAGGTCACGGTGCCGGCGTCCATGCAGGGTGACATTCTCGGCGACCTGAACTCGCGCCGTGGCCGGGTCCAGGGCACCGACACCGTGGGCAGCTACCAGGTGATCACCGCCATCGTCCCCACCGCCGAGATCCAGCGCTACGCCGTCGACCTGCGCTCGCTCACCGGCGGCCGCGGGCACTTCCGGGCCGAGCACGATCACTACGACGTGGTGCCGCAGAACCTGGTCGACAGGCTGGTGAAGCCGAAGACCGACTGAGGCTCCCTCGCGCCCGACCGCCGGGGGCGCGCCACACGAGGGCGGTGGTCCCGCGCTCCTGAGGCCGTTCGGCCCTGCCACGGCGCAGCGACGCGGATCACGGTGAAGTGATGTCGCAGACCATCGCCTCTGCGGCGCCCGCCGGCACCGGCCCGTCGCGCCGGGTCCGGCGGCGCGAGCTCACTAGCTACCCCTCCGAGGGCAGGCGCTACGCCTATCTGGCCATGGTGGTGGCCATCGCCGTCGTCCTCTACTACGTGTACTGGGAGGAGGGGGCAACGCTCCCGCTCATGCTCCCCTTCTTCCACATGTCGTTCCGGTTCTTCCTGATGCTGGTGGTGGTCTCCAACGGTTTGGGCGCCTTCGCCGCCGTAGCCGGCGGACTGGCCGATCGCATCGGCCGGGTCAACCTGTGCCTGGTCGGCACCTTCGTCATCGGCGTGGTCCAGCTGGTCATCATCCCCAACGTCCACGCCAAGATGGCCTTCTCGCTCGCCTACTGCGTCATCGGCGTGGTGGAGGGGATCATCCTGGTGGTCACCCCGGCGTTGATCCGCGACTTCTCGCCGCAGGTGGGACGGGCCACCGCCATGGGCTTCTGGACGGTGGGCCCCACCCTCGGCTACGTGGTGGCCAGCCTGGTGGCCACCCACACCCTCACCCACCTGAAGCCCTGGCAGGACCAGTTCATCATCTCGGGCGCCGTGACCCTGGCAGTGTTCGCCGTCGCTTTCGTGTGCCTGCGCGAGCTGTCGCCGGGGCTCCGTGACCAGCTCATGGTCACCGAGCGCGACCGTGCCCTGGTTGAGGCGCGTGCCCGGGGCATCGACACGAGGTCCGTCACCGCCCATCCGTGGCGCACCCTGCTCAAGTGGGACCTGCTCGCCTCGTCGCTCGGCATCTCCACCTTCCTGCTGATCTTCTACGCGGCGGTGGCGGTGTTCACCTTGTACTGGGTGGTGGTGTTCGACCAGACCACCGCCAACGCCAACGGGATCAACCTGTGGTTCGGCGCGGCCAACGCCGGGGCTGTGGTGGTGATCGGCTTCGTGTCCGACGCCCTGCACGTCCGCAAGCCCTTCATGCTGGCCGGCGTGATCGGCACGATCATCGTGACCTTCGTGCTGCTCAGCCACACGAGCCATCCCTCGACCGGTTACTACACCAATGCGCTCATTGTCATGGCCCTCGGCATCACCATCGGCGTGGCCTACCCGGCCTGGATGGCCGCCTACACGGAGGCCGTCGAGGAGCGCAACCCCGCTCTCGCCGCCACCGGCCTCGCCATCTGGGGATGGGTGCTGCGTGTGGTGGTGGCCGCCTCCTTCTTGGCCATGCCGTACGTGATCACCACGTCGAACACCATTGTCGACAACGTCACGGCGGCGACCGCCCTGCAGGCCTTCGAGGCGGCACAGCCCTACGTGCCCAGCCTTTCGGGCGCCGCTCCCAAAGTTGCACCCGCCAGTGTGATCAGCGGGCTCGAGCAGAACGCCGGTGTCCCCGGCCAGGCCCTGGCCGACATGCTGAGCGGCATCCGCCACGGAAAGAGCCCGTTGGCAGCCATCCGCGCCGTGCCAGCCGCCTTGAAGCCACAGGTGGCGGCCCTGCTCCTGTTCAGCCCGCTCGCCTCGGACATCCAACAGGGCAAGCCGGTGTCGGCCGCCCAGATCGCCGGCATCGCCCACACCTCACCGCAGCTGGCCACCGACCTGCGCGCCGAGCAGAAGGTGGTGCCCGCGCAGCACCGGGCGCCCAACGAGTGGAAGCGGTGGTGGTGGGTGTGCCTCGGGGGGCAGGTGGTGTTCCTGGTGATGATCGGCATCATGCGAGGGCGCTGGAGCCCGGCCGCCGCCCGGCGCGACATCGCGCAGCGCGAACGGTTGGTGGAGGCCGAGCTGGCCCGCCTGCAGCAGGAACAGCGCCAGCGGGAGCTGCTCGCTTCCTGACTCGCGCCCGGATGTCGAACGGATTGATTCGAACTATCGGGCCGTCCGCTGCCCCCGGCGGGGCCGTCAGACCGTCAGCACGATACCGATGGCGGCCACCAGAAGACCGGCTCCGATGGCGATCGCCGCCACCATCAGCAGCATGAGCATCTCGTGGAGGAGGCTTGGCTCGGGAGAGGCCTCGGGCTCGACCACCGGGACCTGAACGGTGGGCGCCTCCGCCTTGGCCGACTCCTCCAGCAGCAGGTGGCGCTCCGGGACGGATTCCGTCGCCCTGGCCGGCTCCCCTGCCAGTGCGAACTCCTCTGCCAGTGCGAACTCCTCAGGGGCGATGCCAATCTTCACCCGCCCTGCCGCCTGCTCGTCAGCCGGCGGTGAGGGCGCCTTCAGATGCTGACCATGGAGCGGGGCGACCACCGTGGGCGGTCCCGCCGGCCGGGTCTCGCTCGACCAACTCTGGCCGGTCCAGTAGCGCAGCCGAGGGGGATCCGGGTACCAGCCGGGCGGGGCCAAGGCGTCGGACTCCGTCTCGGCCTCCTCCGTCTCGGCCTCCTCCATCTCGACTTCCTCGGTCTCGACTTCCTCGGTCTCGGGGTGCCCGAGCGCTGCGAACCAGGCGTCGTCGACCACGCGGCGCTCCGTAGTGCCGAGATGGGTGCCAGTGCTCGTCATGGCTCACCCCCTGCCCGAAGCAGATCCAACTGTGTTTCTCAATGTCCACGCTACGAAGCATCGCGGCAACGCCCTAGGGCCCAACGGCCCCCGGCGGCATACCCACTCGGCCCCGAGCCCGCCGTGCCGTCACTGGCCGTGATCTGTCACGCTCGTCCGGTGCTCTCGACAGGCCAGGCATCGTGCACCCGCCGCCAGCTCTCGTCGAGATTCTCGGGCAACACCCGAACACCGGCCACCGTCGTCATGAAATTGGTGTCTCCGCTCCAGCGAGGCAGGACGTGCAGGTGTACGTGCTTGGGAATGCCGGCGCCGGCCGCCCGGCCCAGGTTGGCTCCCATGTTGAGCCCGTCAGGATCGTAGGCACTTGCGAGCGCATCGGCGGCGGCCATCGTGGTGCGCCACAGGTCGGCCGATTCCTCCTCGGTCAGGTCGCCCAGCACCGGCACGTGGCGAAGCGGCAGGATCAGCAGGTGCCCGCTCGCATAGGGATAGGCGTTCAGCACGGCGAAGGTGAGCGGGCCACGCCACACCACGCCGTTCTCGGCGGAGGGTTCGCCGCTCTCCAAGATCCGGCAGAAGACGCACTCGTCGGTGCTGCCGGCGCGCTCGGCGCGCTCGGCGTCACTCGCCTTCTGCACGTAGTCGAGCCGCCAGCCGGCCCACAGATGCTCCAGGCTCATGTGGCGCTGCGCGAGGCGACCTGGGACAGCACCGACTCCACGAACCCGCCCAGCTCCACCCCCCGCTCGGGACGGTCGGAACCCCGGCGGTTCACCCCCACGGTGGATGCGGCCACGTCGTCGTCGCCCACCACCAGCACATAGGGGACCTTCTCCAGCTTCCAGCGCCGGATGCGCGATCCGAGCGGCTCGTCGGCCGGGTCGGCCTCCGTCCGCAGGCCGGCTGCCACACAGGCATGGCGGACGGCCATGGCGTAGTCCAGGTGGTCGTCGCGCACGGGCAGCACCACCACCTGCACCGGCATCAGCCACGTGGGGAGGGCCCCGGCGTAGTGCTCGAGCAGGATGGCGAAGAAGCGCTCCACCGAACCGAACAGCGCCCGGTGGATCATCACGGGACGGTGCCGGGCGTTGTCGGCGCCCACGTACTCCAGGCCGAAGCGTTCGGGCAGCATGAAGTCGAGCTGGATGGTGGAGATCTGCCAGTGCCGGCCGATGGCGTCGCGGGCCTGCACCGAGATCTTCGG